>CAXUNV010000283.1:0-1749 GCA_964252355.1 uncultured Chthoniobacterales bacterium
GTGTGGGGGTCGGACGTTTGGCGTTTGGAGTCTGGCGTGGACGGCCACCACCCCCGACCGCTTGTTAGGGCAAAAGGTGTTCGACCTAATCCGCCGCCGGGCTCGCATGGCGTGAGAGCCGCCCGCGCCTTGCTTGACGATCGACAGAGCCCGGCGGTTCAGCCAAGCTTCTCTCCGCAAACGTCAACCGCGCGCCCCATGGCCACGGATCGCACACAGGTTCTCATCGTCGGCGCCGGACCGACCGGGTTGGTGTTGGCCATCTTCCTGACCAAGCTTGGCGTGCCCGTCCGCATCATCGACAAGGCGGACCGCCCGGGAACAACTTCCCGAGCCATCGTCGTCCACGCACGAACCCTGGAGTTTTACCGGCAGCTCGGGATGGCTGATGCCGCGATCCGGGGTGGGCAACCCTTCCACGCGCTGAACCTCTGGGTGCAGGGCAAGCGGGTGAGTCGCGTGGCGTTCGGCGAGCTCGGCGTCGGGCTGAGCCCTTTTCCTTACCTGCTGATCTTTCCGCAAGACGAGCACGAGAAAATGCTCATCGAGCAACTTGGCCGCCTGGGTGTGAACGTTGAGCGGCAGACCGAGCTGACGTCTTGCCAAGCACTCGGAGGACAGGTCCAAGCCCGTCTGCAAAGGGCGGATGGAACGGTGCAAACCTGCGAAGTCCCGTACGTCGCCGGGTGCGATGGCGCGCACTCCAAGGTGCGCGAGGAACTCGGCATCGACTTTGCCGGAGGAACCTACGCCGGCCTCTTCTATGTGGCCGACGTCGAGGGCACCGGGCCGGTCGTCGATGGGGAAATGCACGGCGCCTTAGACGACACCGACTTCCTGGCCGTCTTTCCTTTGAAAACCGGAAGGAGCGTCCGGCTGGTGGGTCAAGCCCGGCCAGCTGGGGGAGGCGCCGGAGCGACTTCCTGGGAACGCGTGGGCAAAAATCTTCTCGAACGGTTGCGACTCAGGGTCGATCGCGTGAACTGGTTCTCCACCTACGGCGTTCATCACCGGATCGCGGCCAGCTTTCGGCGTGGTGCCGTTTTCCTCTTGGGAGACGCCGCCCACATCCACAGCCCCGTCGGTGGACAAGGGATGAACACCGGCGTCGGGGACGCCGTCAACCTCGCTTGGAAACTCGCGGCGGTGCTGCGGGGTCGCCTCGATCCCGGCGCGCTCGACACCTTCGAGACCGAACGGATCGCTTTTGCACGCACCCTCGTGGAAACCACCGACCAAGCGTTCCTCCTCCTGACCAAACGTGGGCCGATCGCTCGAAGGGTGCGCCTGCGCGTCGCCCCTTTCTTGCTGCCGAAACTCTTCAGGCTCGACGCGGTCCGCCGTTTCATGTTCCGCAAGGTCTCGCAGATCTCGATCCGGTATCCGGAGAGCCGCCTCAGTTCCGGTTCCGCCGGCAAGGTGGCCGGAGGAGACCGCCTTCCTTGGATCGATGGCGGCCCCAACGGCAACGGGCGAAACGACAATTTTGCCGGGCTCACCTCGCTCGATTGGCAAGTGCATGGTTATGGCGAAATGCCGCGCGACGTTCGCTCGCTGTGCGACAAGGAAAGCCTGACCCTGCACGTTTTCCCGTGGCGGCCCGTGATGAAGGCGAGAGGTTTGCTGCCAAACGCCGTCTACCTGATCCGCCCGGACGGGTACGTGGGCTGGGTGGACCCGGCCGGGGACGCCGCTAAACTCGGACGCTACTTGGAGGAACACCGGATCCGGTCGGCCGCGGCTTTAGAG
>CAXUNV010000283.1:1849-6375 GCA_964252355.1 uncultured Chthoniobacterales bacterium
AGTGATCCGCGGCGTCTGGTCGCGGTCGCGACGACGCCTCACTTCCTGCCCCGCTGCCAAGGTAAGAGGTAGAACTCCGCCCCCCGGCAGAGGGCGTGCGCGGCGGTCGACAAACCCGCGATGATCAGGTTCGTCGCCCAGAGCCGGTCGCCGCGGAACTCCGTCATCGCGCGGATGAGCGAGTAGCCCAAGCCTTGGCGCGCGAAGAAGAATTCGGCGATCACCGAGGCGATCACGCTCGTGGGCAACGCCACTTCGTGCGCCGCCAAATAGTACGGCAGGGCGTTGGGCCACAACCCGTGCCGGAAAAGTTGCCAACGGCTGGCGTGCAGGACCTGAAAGCGCGCGAGAAGGTTAGGGTCAATCTGACCAAATCCCTTCAGCAAATTCGCGAGCAGCGTGTGGGCGCAGACGATCACCACCACCAGCACGCGCGGCAGGACCGTGTCACCCAAGGTGATCACCAGCAGGCTCGCGACGGAGACGATCGGCAGGTTTTGCAACGCGACGAGCCACGGGGTAGCCAGCCCGCGCAGCCACCCGGCGTAGAGGAAGGTGAGCGCAAACCCCAAGGCAAGAAGGTTCGCGGCGGCGTACCCCAGTAGCGCCACTTCGACCGTCGCGGCAGTATTTTGCAGGAATGCGCCCGACTCGCGCAGCAGGAGCCCTAGGACGACGTGGGGCGGCGGCAACAACGCGGGTGGCGCGTGCGTCAGCAGCACCACCGCGTACCAAAGGAACAAGACCGACAAGGGGAATGCAACACCTTTGAAGACCGTTCTCATCAGCCGCAAAATTTCCGGACCACCGGATGGAGCACGACGCTTTTTACCCGCGCTTCGCCCCGACCCGCAAGCGGGAAGCCGAGGCGCCCGCCACGTTTGCGGTTTGCCGTTGGGAAAGCGGCGGGCCTCATGGGAGACCCGGTGGGGCGAAAACCCGGCCGGCAGAAAAACGCGGCTTTCGGTTGGAGACGAACGCCGGGCGGTTTGAGCCGGCCCGCGCGACCCCCATGGCACGCCTCACCCTCGGTCCACCCTGGCGGCGTCTCGTTGACCTCGCCTTGCCCTACCATCATGCCCAGGCGGTCGCTGCCGCCCACGCCAGACGCCAAACCGCTAACGTTGCACGTCACACGTTCTGTGCCCCAGCGTCCCCCAACACCCGCCGCAGCGCCGTGCGCACCTCGCGCACCTTTGCCAAAAACGCCCCCGACTGGCGCAACGCGAAGTCGCGCGGTTCGGGCAAGCCGACCGCGACGTCGGCGGCCACGGCGGCCGGCCGCGGCGTCAACAACACCACCCGGTGCGCGAGCGTGAGGGCCTCTTCAACGCTGTGCGTCACGAGCAGGACGGTTTGGCCACTGCCGCGCAACACGCCGGCCAGCCATTCCGCCATACCCTCGCGCGAGAGTTCGTCCAACGCGCCGAACGGCTCGTCCAAAAGCAGCAGCCGCGGCTGGTGCACCAACGCGCAGGCGATGTTGACGCGCTGCTGCATGCCGCCGGAAAGCTGGTGTGGGTAAAGGTGTTGGGCGTGCGCCAAGCCAAACGCCGCCAACATGGCCACGGGGTCGAGCGACGCACTCCGGGTGCACCCCGCCAACTCCAGGGTCAACTCCACGTTGCGCAACGCCGTCCGCGACGGCAACAGGGCCGGGCGTTGGAACGCGATGCCGATCGCGCGCGCACGACACGCTTCGACGGGCGTCTGACCGAGCACCTGCAGCGAACCGCCCGACGGTTCTTCCAAGCCGCCGCAAAGGCGCAGAAACGTCGTCTTGCCGCACCCGGACGCGCCGATCAACGCGACGCATTCGCCCGCCGGCACGGTCAGATCGATTCCTGACAAAATCCGCTCGGCGCCATAGGCCTTCGTGACGCCCCGCGCCGCCACGGCCGTCATGGGCGGCGCTTGCCTGGAGGCGCGCACGTCGTCCGGGACCGACGGCAGGTTTCGTTGGCGATGGGCCGCATCACGGGCCTCCCACCTCCCCATCCTGGATCAACGTCGCCAGGATCCGGTTCCAAGCCTCCGCGCGCATCTGCAAGGGCGGCGTGCCGTCATCCCCGGTTACCAGCGGGCGTTCCAATTCGAAGCGGCGCATCACCATCTCCGGGGTCAAGGTCGCGTCCTTGCTTTCCCGCACCGTGATGGCGGCCGTCTCGGCGGGGTGGTCGAGGTAAAAACGTACGGCGCGGTTGAGCGCGCGCGCGTACCGTCGAACCAGGTCGGGCTTTCGCTCGGCGGTCTCGCGGGTCACCACGCTGACGTCGGCGTACTCGGTCCAGCCGATGCTTTCAAACGGCAGGGCGATCCAGTTGCGATAGCCTTGCTGTTCCAGCAGCCGCGGTTGGTTGTTGATGAAGGCCGCATAGAAGTCCACGGCGCCAGCCACCAACGGGTCCGGCGTGAAGCCGACGGTGCGGATCTTGAGCCGCTCGAACGGGACGTTCAACCGGGCCGCGACGAAACGGCCATAACGCTCGTCGCCCTGTTGCAGACCGATGAACTTATCGAGCACCTCGTGGAGCTGCACCTGACGCGAGGAGCGTTGCGATGCCGGCACGCCTTGATCAAGAGCGATCCAGGCGTAAGGCGTCTTTTTCAAGAGGGCGGCGATCGCCACCACGCGCGCGCCGGTCGGGCTGGTGACCAGCCGACAGACGTTGCTGCCGGCCGGCGGCACCGCGATCTCGACCGAACCGCCCACCAGGAGCGCCAAGGGATCTTTGCCCGGACCGCCCGGGACAAGCTCCGCGTCGATGCCTGCGTCCCGGAAGAACCCTTGCCCGACCGCCACGTACCAGAGCGCGCCTTCGTCGTTCAGGATCCAAGGCATGGCGATCCGCACCCTTTGGGGCGTGGGCGTCGCGGCGTCCGGCGCGTCGGCCGTCGCCGTCTCCCGCAGGAACTCGTTGGTGAAGTAGCCGTCGGCCGGATACTTCGCCGCCGCTTGTTGGGTCGCCGCTTCCAATGACACGGGCGAGGGTGCCGCGGTGGGCGCGGGTCGCCCGCACGCCGCCAGAAGGACCGCGGCCACCAAGCCAGGGAAGGTTCGAAGGCGCGGGAGAATCAGGTTGGTCGGCACCTGTCGGCGACGGCGAAGAGCGATCATGGCACGCCTGCCGCGGTCGTCTCGGCGGGGCCCTAACGCCGACGGCGGTCGCCTGTTGGTACGTCAGGCACGCGGCATTGCCAACACAATTGTGGCCGGCCTTGCGTTCGTCGCGGACGCCTCGACAGAAGTCGCGCGTTTCCCCACCCTTCCCGGTCTATGCCAGAACCCGCACCCGAATCGTTACCGGCGTTGAACGCGCTTCTCGCCGCGGCAACGTTCCCGCCAGCCTTACGCCAGGAGATGGACGCACGGCTGCGGAGGGAAGGCCCGCTCCTGACCGCGTTGGCCGCACATTACGAAGCGCTCGAGGCCGGACGGCCCGTGCGCCCGACCTTGGGCAACGACATGCCTATCCACTACGGGCGCGACCGTCAGACCTACGCGTTCCTCCTCCTGCCCGAACTGCGGCGTTGGGGATACGAGGTCGCGCGCGTGATCGGCCGTTTGTGGGAACCGCCGGACTTCGACGCGCACGATCTCCCCACCCTGATGCGGCAAAACGAACCCATCCCCGCCCGTCACCGCTACGCGCGCTGCGAAGTGGTCACCGCCACGCAAACGGAGGCGTTTTATCGGATGCACGAGTGCGCCGACTGCTACGGGTTGCCGGACTTGGGTCTGCACCTCTGCGTCTACGAGGCGGGCACGTGCGCGGGCATGTTGGAACGTCAACTGGGCCGCGCCGTCGAGGTCGTGGAAACGAAGTGCTGCGCCCACGGCGACCCGTTTTGCGAATTCCACGTCAAAGTGACGTAGCGCGCGCGTGACCCGGGTGCCGCCAAGACGCCCTGACGGCCCGCCCCGTTTTCACCCTCGGCGGTGCACGGCCAGCGGCCCAAAGGCCTGGCAGACCGGCATGAGTTCCACGACGTTGACGTTGACGTGGGCGGGCAAGGTCACCACCCAACGCACCGCTTCGGCCACGTCTTCGGCCGTCAACGCCTCCGTGTTCTGGTAAATGCCGGACGCCTTCCCTTCATCCCCGCGGAAGCGCGTCACCGAAAATTCCGTGCCGCCCGACAACCCGGGCGCGATGTCCGTGACCCGCACCGGCGTGCCCAAGAGGTCCGCGCGCAGGTTCAACGAGAGCTGCCGCACGAACGCCTTCGTCGCGCCGTAAACGTTGCCGCCTGGGTAAGGGTAGGTTCCGGCGACCGAACCGAGGTTGACCACGTGCCCGCGCCCGCGGGCCACCATGCCGGGAAGCACGGCGCGCGTGACGTAGACCAACCCTTTCACGTTGGTGTCGATCATCGTTTCCCACTCCTCGAGCCGCGCTTGGTGGGCCGGTTCGAGGCCGAGCGCCAAGCCCGCGTTGTTGACCAGCACGTCGATCCGGCCGTGGGGGCCGGGCCCGGCCGCCCCCGCCCCCCCCCCCGCCCGCGTGGGGCGCCCGGCGGGCGGC
>CAXUNV010000284.1:0-6370 GCA_964252355.1 uncultured Chthoniobacterales bacterium
ATTATAGCCCCATCCTGACGGACTGGAAGGGCTTGAGCGTATGGGTGGACCTATCACGTGAGGACTGGAAAGCATCCTCGCATTTGCTTGGCTACCATTTGCCCTTTCGTGCAGAGTTTTGCCTATGCCGACGAGGAGCGCGCCGGATGGAGGTCTCCGCGAGG
Organism: uncultured Chthoniobacterales bacterium; assembly: GCA_964252355.1. GTDB lineage: Bacteria > Verrucomicrobiota > Verrucomicrobiia > Chthoniobacterales > JAFAMB01 > CAXUNV01. Next base: position 165 of record CAXUNV010000284.1, read on the forward strand.
CCTTTGCCGCGGCTGGTCCGGAGGAGACGGTGCCCTACCCTGTGCAGGTGCCTGACCTGGGCGCGGTGCTGCTTCGTTTAAGTAACGGCGGCACGGGTTTGTTTGTGACGAGTTCACTTTGTGCAGGTCACAGGAATGACCTGCGATTTGAAGTTCATGGCGCTGAGCGAAGCCTCTCCTGGGTGCAGGAAAAACCCGAGCTGCTTTGGGTTGGAAGGCGCGGCGAAGCCGACCAACTCCTGCACCGGGATCCTGGGTCGATGGCACCGGCGGCGAAACGCTATACCTCATTCCCCGGCGGGCACAACGAGGGTTGGCCAGATGCTCTCAAGAACGTCCTGTACAATGTTTTCGAGTTCATCGCCCAGAAGCGTGACCCAGCCACCGCCGACGAGGGGCGTTTTCCAACCTTCCGACGGGCATCGCGCAACCGCCATCGTCGACGCGCTGGGACGTAGCCACGCGCACGGCGGAGTTTGGAGCGACGTTGAGGAATAAGAGACTGGGATCCGACCAGGCACGGAGAGCGATGCTTAGGATCGGACGAGCGTTTCGCTCCGGCCGCACCGCCGCCCAGCTTGTCAGGACGACCTGTGAAAGGCGCCGGTTAGAAACGGCGCAACTCGGGTTAGCGGCGTCTCGTGAAACACCTCTTGCTCCACCAGCCGATCCTCCGGGCAAGGTCGCCCCAAAATGGTTCCGGCGCTATGCCGAGGGCGTGTCGCCCGGCCCTACCCTCTGGCTTCCGAATTCCGGCTTCTTACTCACGCCGCACGTACCGGGCGATCCAAAACTCCGGGTGCTCCTCCAGGACCTCGCCCGGCCGAAACAGGTGTTCGAACGGCGGGAAATGGGTGTCGCCGGCGTGCTCCGCCCGCACGTGGGTGACGAGAAGTTGCCGGCAACGAGGTAAAAGCGCCGCATAGATGGCGCCGCCCCCGATGACGAACACCTCTGGTTGAAACGCCTCAGGGTCAAAGAGGTTCAGATCGCGGACGACTTGCACCCCAGGGGGCTGCGCCGACCGGCTGACCACCAAGTTGAGGCGGCCCGGCAGCGGCTTACCCAAGCCGTCGAACGTTTTGCGCCCCATCAGCACGGGATGTCCCAGGGTGGCGCGCTTGAACCACCGGAGGTCCGCCGGCAACCGCCAAGGCAGGGCGCCGTCGCGCCCGATCACCCGGCCCGGCGTCATGGCCACGATGGCCGTCATACCGCGATGGGCGCGCGGATCGCCGGGTGCGGATCGTAACCGAGCAACTCGAAATCGGGATAATCAAAATCCTCAAGCCGTTCCGGCACGCGCCGCAGCCGCAACCGGGGCAGCGGCCGCGGCTCGCGGCGCCGCTGCTCGCGGACCTGCTCAAGGTGGTTTTGGTAGAGGTGCAAATCGCCGAACGAGACGATGAATTCCGCAGCACGCAACCCGCAAACCGCGGCCACCAGGTGGGTCAGCAGCGCGTAAGAGGCGATGTTGAAGGGGACGCCCAAAAACAGGTCGGCGCTCCGTTGGTAAAGCTGGCAGCTGAGCTGGCCGTCGAGGACGTAAAACTGGAACAGGGCGTGGCACGGCGGCAACGCCATCTGGTCGATTTCGCCAGGGTTCCACGCGGTCACGACCAAGCGGCGGCTGGCCGGGTCTTGCCGGATCCGTGCGACCACCTCGTGGAGTTGGTTCACGCTCCGGCGGTCGGGCGTTCGCCAATCGGTCCATTGGGCGCCGTAGATCCGCCCCAGGTCGCCGTCGGCGTCGGCCCACTCGTCCCAGATGGTGACCCCGTGCTCGTGCAGGTACGCGACGTTGGTGCCGCCGCGTAAAAACCAGAGGAGTTCGTAAGCCACCGAACGGAAGTGGACCCGTTTGGTGGTCAGCAGCGGGAAGGTTTCCGAAAGGTCGAAGCGGGCTTGCGCGCCAAAGACGGAGAGGGTACCCACCCCCGTCCGGTCCATGCGCGCCTTCCCGTTTTCGAGCACCAGTTGCAACAGTTGATGATACTCTTTCAAGTTAACGCCCCTGCCCTAAACCGTACCGGACCTCATTCATGGCCAACTCCCGGCTGAAGACAACCCCAATCCCCGCGCCAGGGCACCTGACGCCGGGTTTGGTAGACACTCAGAACCTGCCCGACGACCGCGAGATCGCGATCGATCGGGTGGGCGTGACGGGCGTGCGCTTCCCGGTCGCGGTGATGGACAAGGCCAAGCAGACGCAACACACGGTCGCCTGCGTCTCCCTCACCGTCGACCTGCCGCACCAACACAAAGGCACCCACATGAGCCGTTTCTTAGAGGTGCTCAACGAACACGGGTCAGTCATCCACGTGGAGAACCTCGAGGTCGTGCTGCGTCACCTCCAACGGCGCCTCCGTTCCCGGCACGCGCACGTCGAATTCGATTTTCCCTACTTCATCCAGAAGGCGGCGCCGAGCACGGGGGCAACCAGCTTGATGGACTACGGGGTCCGTTTCACCGCCAGTGCCAACCATGACGACGTCGACTTTGTGGTGACGGTCGTCGTGCCGGTCACCACGCTCTGCCCCTGCTCCAAGGCGATCAGCGCGTACGGCGCCCACAACCAGCGCGGGCAAGTCACCTTCAGCGTCCGGTTTCGCGAGCCGATGTGGGTCGAGGACCTGATTGCGCTGGTAGAGGCGTCCGCTTCGTCGGAACTGTACAGCCTTTTGAAACGTTCGGACGAGAAGGTGGTGACGGAGCGCGCGTACGAGAATCCGGTGTTCGTAGAGGATCTGGTCCGCAACGTGGCAACTCGGGCCAACGCCGACCGCCGTATCGTTTGGTACCGCGTGGAAGCAGAAAACTTTGAGAGCATCCATAACCACAACGCGTACGCGATGATCGAGAAAGGTTGAGGTAAAAAGGGGCGGGTGCGCAGGCGTCCGAAGCCCGTTTGTCGGGCGTCTCACCTCCCCTTTTCCGGTTGCACGCAGGCCGGCGCGTGATAGCTTCCCGCTCCCTTTGCGAGCCGGGTTGGTAGCTCAATGGTAGAGCAGCGCCCTTTTAAGGCGTTGGCTGTGGGTTCGAGTCCCACCCAACCCATTTTTTCTGGCGGTGGTCGCGGGAAATCCTGATTCGACCCCACTCACCATTGACGCCGGTGGGGCGAAGACCCGGCCGGCGTGGAACCGCAGTCATCACCGAGAGAAGTCCGCCGGGCGGTCTGAGCCGGCCCGAGTTGTCCTAAGAGGCCCGCAGCACTTGACTGGGTCGCCGTCACCTCCGCCCGAATTTCCCCGCTGCCCAACCAAACCCTGGTGTTAGCCAGCTCAGACCGCCCGGCAGCGTTTCTTGCCGAAGGTGGCATGCTTTTGCCGGCTGGGTCTTCGCCCCACCGGCGTTGCTGGTGAGTCTGGCCCCACCTACGCCGCCAGCAGGAGCACCGGGCCGCGCGGGCCGCTCAACAAGCGCGCCGCCGCTTGCGACGTCACCGGCCGAAGTTCCTCCGCGGTGGGCATGCGGCGAAGCGTCTCCTGCGCCAAGGCCACCGCCTGTAGCCAACAGAGTCGACCGTCCGTCGCGGGAACGTGCTCGAGCTCCAATACGCAATGTACTTTTTGAGACCTTCCCGCTTGGTCGATGACCTTCGCACAAAGTTCGAAGAAACTTTTTCGTGATGCCCTTTTCATCTGTTCACGCCAAGTACGCACCCCACCAAGCCGGGGCGCTTCCCGATAGGTGTCTCAGGCTCCTTTCGGGTTAGGCGCAGCTCCCCGCTCCACGGCCGGCGCTCGTCTCGAGGTGCCGGAGGACCTGAGCCACGTCGTCAGGCGTTCCGTCCAACACCAAAGCCTCGAGTCCGGCGGCGCGCGCGCCCGCCCCGTCCAGGGCAGGGTCGTCCCCGACGTGCAACAGCTCGGGCGCGTTCAGACCGAACGCTTCGAGGGCGGCGGCAAAAATGCGCGGCGACGGCTTGTTAGCGCCGACTTCGCTGGAAACGATGACTGCCTCGAAATGCCGCCGAAGCTCCAGGGCGCGCAGCACGCCGTGCAGCCGACCGTCAAAGTTGGAGAGCACCCCAAGACGGTAGCCCGCCGACGCCAAGGCGGTTAAGGCGCCGGGCACGCCGGGGCGCACCTTCCACGCCTCCGGCCGTTCGAAGTAGCGATAAACCCGCTCAAAATAGCCTTCAAAATCTGACACTGCGCAGCCCGCCAACGCCAAGGTTTGCGACACCAACGCATGCCACCAACGGCGGTCGTCGTCGGACCGGGGACCCTCCACGTCGGCAGGAGGCGGGGTGCGGCGCCAAGCCTGCCGGAAAGCTGCTTGGAGCGGTTCGGGATCCCCCGGCGCCCCGAAATGGCGTGCCATGGTCGCATAGACTTCGCCGGGTGGTCGCGCCAGCTCGATCAGGGTGCCGACGGCATCAAAGGTGACGGCGCGAATGGGCATGAGGCGGGACGCAAACGGCGCGTTTTTGTACGGTTAACCGTGCGTGCCGCACCCCCGTGGGGCCCCGCCCGGTTCCCTTGACGCTCCATGGGTTAAGCCGTAGGTTGCGCGTCTCGACCGGGCCCGGCCGGGCTGTCGTCTCTGGCGGTTCGGCGGCAGGGTGCGGACGGCCTTTATTCGTTATGAACAGCGATCTTTTGGCGGTTTTGGATTACATGGAGAGGGAGAAAGGCATCAAGCGAGAAGTCTTGCTTGAGGCCCTTTCGCGCGCCCTGCTCACCGCCGCCAAAAAGAGCGTCGGCCCGGCCCGGGACCTCCGGATCACCATCGATCCACGCTCGGGCGAAATCACGGCTTTGGCAAACCTTATCGTGGTTGACGAGGTCAAAAGCGTGCACGACGAGATGACCCTGGCGCGGGCCCGCAAGATCAAGCCCGACGTGCAGGCAGGCGATCAGATCGAGGTCGAGGTCACCCCGGAAGGGTTTGGCCGCATCGCGGCGCAGACCGCCCGGCAGGCCATCCTGCAGAGCATCCGCCAAGCCGAACGCGAACTGATCTATGAAGAGTTCAAGGATCGCGCCGGAGAGATCGTCAGTGGCACGGTCCGCCGCTTCGAACGGTCGGACGTAATCGTCGATCTGGGCAAATTCGAGGCCATCATGCCGGCCCGGGAGCGGGTGGCGACGGAAGATTACAGCATCGGCGACCGGATCCGGGCTTACGTGGTCGCGGTGGAGTTCGGGAGCCGCGGGCCGGAAATCATCATCTCACGAAGCCACCCGAACTTCGTCCGCCGGCTGTTCGAGGTGGAGGTCAGCGAGATCAACGACCGGACGGTGGAAATCAAGGCGATCGCCCGCGAAGCCGGGTACCGCACCAAGATCGCGGTTTGGTCTTCGGACGACAAGGTCGACCCAGTCGGCGCGTGCGTCGGCATGCGCGGGTCGCGGGTGAAAAACATCGTCCGCGAACTCAACCAAGAAAAGGTGGACATCATCCGCTGGAGTGCGGACCCGCGCGAATTCGTGGTGGAAGCGTTGAAGCCGGCCAAGATCAAGTCGATCGCGGTCGACGAAGCGCGGCACGCGGTGCAACTGACGGTGGATGAGGACCAGTAGTCCTTGGCCATCGGCCGGCGCGGGCAAGCCGCGCCGCTCACCTCGCGGCTCACGGGCTGGGAAGTAAACATCGCCAAGGACGAGTCGGCCAGCCAAGCGTTCGAGCTCAAGATCAATCAAGCGATCACCACGCTTGCCAAAGCGCTCGGGGTGGACGAAGAAACCGCCCGCGCTCTCGCCCGCGCAGGGGTGAACAGCGTGGAAGGCGTGCTGGAAGTGGATCCCGAAGACATCGCCGGCATCCTTGGCGTGGACGTCGAACGCGCCCTCCAGATCCATCAATCTGCGCGTCAGGAACACGACCGCAATTTGGCTTCCATCTGAAGGGATGGGGCGATGAACTTTTTTCCAAGATCCATCCATGGCAACACGCGCGAGCTCCAAGAAAGATCCGATCAAACCAAAGGCCGACGCGCCCGCGGCGTCGAAACCGGCTGCGCCCCAACCTGCCACTGACCTAATTTCGCCGCGCAAGAAGCCGGCGGCCCCCGAAGTGCGGCCGATCACCAAGATGCGGGCTCGCGACAACGCGCCCGAATCGGCGACGTCGCCGGCGGCACCCGGGCCCGCGCCCGCGGCTCCGACGCCACCCTCGGCTGCCGCAGCCCAACGCCCGGAATCAGTTTCTCTGATCGACGAGAAGCCCGATCGCAGGCCAACGGGCGAGAGCCGCTC
>CAXUNV010000285.1:0-6363 GCA_964252355.1 uncultured Chthoniobacterales bacterium
GATTTTGGCGGTGGGTTCCACGATCCGTTCGACATTTTTCGCGAGGTGTTCGGCATGGGCGGTGAAGGCGCCGGACCGGGCGGAGGGATCTTCGACCAGATTTTCGGCGCGGGTGCTGCACCGCGCGACCGAGGTGGACGCCAGCGCGGGTCCGACCTGCGTTACGACTTGCAGATCACGCTGGAAGAGGCCGCCTTCGGTGCCGAGAAAGAGATCGAGATCCTCAAACACGACACCTGCGCGCGTTGCAGCGGTTCCGGCGCGGAAGCCGGCTCGCGCGCCACGGCCTGTCCGACCTGTCAAGGTCGCGGCCAAGTGATCACGGCCCGGGGATTCTTCCAAGTCTCGCAAACGTGCCCGCGCTGCCGCGGCACGGGGCAGGTCATCGAACGGCCCTGCCGGGATTGCAACGGCGAAGGTCGGGTGGAGAAGCGGTCCCGCATCAAACTCAAAATCCCCGCCGGGATCGACGACGGCGCGCGCCTGCGTTCGTCGCGCAACGGCGAGGCCGGCCTGCGCGGCGGTCCACCGGGCGACCTTTACGTGGTGGTGCACGTGCGCGAGCACGAGATCTTTTCGCGTGAGGACGACGACCTATATTGTGAAGTTCCGGTCTCGTTCGCCGCGGCGGCGCTGGGTGGCGAGGTGAAGGTGCCGACCCTGCAGGGGCAAGGGACGCTCAAAATCCCGGCCGGTACCCAGAGCGGCACCCAATTCCGGCTTCGGGGCAACGGTGTGGCCAACATCGAAACGAAAACGCGCGGCGACTTGCGGGTGCGTGTGATGGTGGAAGTACCGACCCGTCTGAACGCCGAGCAACGCCGGAAATTGGAGGAATTTGCCGAGTCTTGCGGCGAGGAAAACAACCCGTTGCACCGCGGTTTCTTCGATAAAGCCAAGGATTTCTTCCGTTGACCGCCGAGCTTTCGTGAGCACCCCACGCTTCTTTGTGCCGCCCGAACGGTGGTCCGCGACGGACTTGGCGTTGGCCGGATCGGAGGCGCACCACTGTGCAGAGGTGTTGCGCCTTGGTCCCGGGGCTCGGGTGGTCGCCTTCAACGGCCGGGGCGACGAGGCGACCTGCGAGATTTGTGAGGTGCGCCGCGATGGGGTCAGCCTGAGGGCCGTCTTGACGGGCCGTAGCACGAAGCTGCGTTGCGCGGTCACCCTTGCCCAGGCGATCCCCAAGGGCAAAAACATGGATTTCATCATCCAGAAGGCGACCGAGCTCGGGGTGGCCACCATCGTGCCAATGCTTTCCGAACGGACGGTGGTGCAGTTGGAAGATGGCGCCAAACGCGTCGAGAAATGGCGTCAGGTCGTCATCGAAGCCGCCAAGCAATGCGGCCAAAACTGGCTGCCCGAGATCGCCCCGCCGGTCTCGCCCAAAGGGTTCTTTGCCGAGTTCGACCGGTACGAGGCGCCGTTGATCGCCTCCCTGCAAAACGACGCACGCTCCTTCAAACGGGTGCTTCGGGAGTTTCGCGACCACCATGGGCGCCGCCCGCAGAGTGCGCTGATTTTGATCGGGCCTGAGGGCGACTTCACCCCGGCGGAGGCGGCGGCGGCCAAGAGCGCGGGTTGCGTGCCGGTGACCTTGGGACCGATCGTGCTACGGACGGAGACGGCGGCAATCTACAGCCTCAGCGTGCTCTCGTACGAATTGCAGGGCGTGGAGGAGTAGCCGCGAGCGGCGTGGGACGTTCCGGGTCTTCGGTTTGCCAGTCGGCGCTGAACCGCAAACGGCAAACCCTCAACGCCGCACGAACCACGCCCGCTGCGGGCTTTGGGCTTGCTTCTTTGGCCGGGGCAACAGAGTCTCCTCGCGTTTTATGCGCCCCTGGTCGGCAGCCTTCGTCGCGGCCCTGCTGCTGTTTTCTTCCCGAGCCGTAGCCTTTGACTGGACGGTGACCAAGTTCGAAGGCCGCGATTACGTCCCGCTGCAGGACGTAGCCAGGTTCTACAATCTAACCCAGGCCGACTACACCGAAGATCACCTGCAGTTGAGCAACGCCGTGCTCCGTATGCAGGGCGCCGTCAACTCGCGCGAGCTTTACCTGAACGGCCTCAAGTTCATCCTGAGCTTTCCCGTCGTCGCGGTGGACGGGCGGCCCTCGCTCTCCCGGATCGACCTCAGCAAGCTGGTTGAACCCGTCCTGCGGCCTACCCGGATCCAAACCGCCCCGGCGCGCACGGTCGTGCTGGACGCCGGACACGGCGGCTACGACCAAGGCGCGCGCGGCGCGCGCGGCAGTGAGAAGGATTTCACCCTGGACGTCGTCCTGCGTGCGCGCGAGCTCCTGCAACGGGCGGGGCTCACGGTCAAGCTCACCCGTGCGAGCGATCTCTACATCCCGCTGGAGCTGCGTGCGGCGTTCGCCAGCCACCAGAGCGGCGCCATTTTCGTCAGCGTGCATTTCAACGCGGGGATGCGGGCAGACGCCGAGGGTATCGAGACATACTGCTTGGCACCGCGCGGCGTGCCATCCTCCAACGACGCTGCTTTGTCGCTCGTCGATTTCCGGCCTTGTGTGGGCAACACGCGCGACGCCGAAAACATCGCGCTGGCGACGGCCATGCACACCTCGCTCATCACCCGGCTTGGCGTCGGCGACCGTGGCATCAAACGCGCCCGCTTCGTCGTCCTCAAAGACAGTCTCATTCCTGGGGTGCTGATTGAGGGCGGATTCCTGACGAACGCCGTCGACGAGGCCCGCATCGCCAACCCGGCGTTTCGCCAAAACTTGGCGCAAGCCATCGTGGCCGGCATTGGGGCCTATAACCGCGCCGTAGAACGCAACCTCCCGTCGCCGGGAACCGTCGCCAAGGCCGATGCGGGCGGTCCGACGCCGTCGCCCGCGGCCACCCCCGGCGTTTGGACCCCTTTTTCCGGCGACGTCTACGCCCTGCCTGATGAAACCCATCGATGATCCTCGCGGACGGACCGACGCGCGGCCGATTGGCGTGTTCGATTCCGGCATTGGTGGGCTGACGGTAGTCCGGGCCTTGCGCGACCTGCTGCCGGACGAAGACATCTTCTACTTGGGCGACACCGCCCGGCTGCCTTACGGCGGCAAAGACAAAGCGACCATCGAGCGCTACAGCTTGGAGATCGCGGGGTTGCTCCTTGCCGAAGACGCCAAGCTGATCGTGGTGGCGTGCAACACCGCCTCGGCGCTGGCTCTGGAACGGCTGCAGCGGAGCCTGCGCGCGCCGGTTCTCGGCGTCATCGAGCCAGGGGCGCGGGCAGCCGCCGAGCGGACCCGCAATCGTCAGGTGGGCGTGCTCGCCACCCGGGCGACCGTGGCCAGCGGAGCTTACGAACGGGCGCTGCAACACCTGGGTCCCGGCGTCCACGTGGTGAGTCAAGCGTGTCCGTTGCTGGTGCCGCTCATCGAGGAGGCGTGGTTGGATGATCCGGTGACGCGCGAGGTGCTCGAGCGCTACCTCGGACCGCTCTTGGCGGTGGGGGTCGACACCCTCGTGCTCGGTTGCACCCACTACCCCTTGCTAAAGCCGTTGATTGCCGAGGTCGCCGGCCCGGACGTCGTGCTGGTGGATTCGGCGTTGAACTGCGCCACGGCCGTGCGTGACGCGTTGGAACGTCACGGCCTGCGCAAGGGGGGCGAGGGTCGGGGCACGCTCCAAGTGGCCTTAACCGACGGGTTCAACCCCTTCCTACGCACCATGGAAGGGGAGTTGCGCCTCCCCATTGACCACTTGGAAACCCGCGTGGTGCAGGGCGTCACCATGCTGCCGCCGCTGACCGCGGCTTGAGCCGAGCCGCGTCAAGCCGCGGGACGCCCCTTAGCCCAGGCCGACCACCACTTGGCTCTCCGCGCCGTCCTCGTGGCAGTGGTGCCAAGTGGCGGTCGCGTCCGTGGTGTCGAGCGTGATGAAGTTCGGCGCCGGTGGCCGGATGCCGCTGGTGGGGTGCTGCCGGCAATTGAAACAGTGGGTTTCGCCCACCAGTTCGTGGAAGCGGTTGGGCTCGCCCTCCATCAGGTGAACGTGCCCGCTCATCACGTACCTCGGCGGCACCTTCTGGATAAACTCCGCCAAGGCGATGCTGCCCCCGGTCGGCTCGGCCAAGGCGGTCCGCGCCGGGGGTTCGTGATGCAGCAGCAGCCAAGGCGGCGGAAAACCGTCTCGGAACAGGACTTGGCCGTCCGCACGGTAAGGTGCGCAGCTGACCATGAGGGTTTCGCCGGCGTGGGTTCGCAAGATCCGGTGCCCCTCGTCGACGGTGACTTGGTGGTCGCGCCGAAGCGCCTGCAGCCAATGCGGGTGACGGGCAAACCCCTCCAAGATGGGCAGCTTTTCCTTTGGGATGGCGCCGTGCGGTACCACCAGGGGCGCGCCCGATGGCAGGTCGTGGTTGCCCGAGCAAAGGGCCAGTACGGCGTGGCGTTTGGTCATGGCCTGAGCCCAATCGTACAGGTAGAGCAATTGGGAGACGACCCCACCGGGGTAGTTCATGTCCATCAGGTCGCCGGCCACGGCAACCAAGTCGTAGTTGGGCGCTCGGTCCAGCAACCAATCAAACCACGGCCGGTGGAAATGCAGGTCTGCCGTCAGGAGAAGTCTCACGTCAACACGTCGGGGAGGGGCAACGATAGTCCGCGGGACGCTCCGCGCCATGACAAATGGCGAAGGCCAAAGACCAAAGGCCAAAAGGAACAGATGGCAACCTGGCCTTCTTATTTGTCCTGCGGTCTTTGTCCTTTGGCCTGCGCGAAGCGCGCGCCCAACATGCCCCTTGAGGCAGAGGAGGTTTTCTGGAACGTTCTCCGGCGACCTCGTGCGGGTCGTCTGGAAGAAAGGGTAGCTCGGTGAACCCGCGACGGCGCACCTTGTGGGTGGGTTGGTCGGCGGCCGAAGCGCGGGCCAGGGCCTGCGTTCCGCCCCGAGCACGGATTGGAAATGCGTTTTACGAACCTGACACGGCGGACGGAGATCGGGGCCAACTCTTACCTGATAGAATTGGCCGACAGCAAACTGGTGCTGGACGCGGGTTTGCACCCGCGATGCGAGGGGGAGGAGGCGCTGCCCGACTACCGCTTAATTCCGGACGGCGCGGTCGACGCCTTCCTCATCACCCACGCCCACCAACACCACATCGGCTCGCTGCCCGTGCTGATGCGGCGCCAACCGCGCGCCCGCGTGTTCATGACGGCAGCCACTGCCTCGCTCACGGAAGTCATGTTGCACAATTCGGTCAACGTGATGCTGCGGCAGCGGGAGGAATCGGGCCTGGGCATCTATCCGCTCTTTACCCATCGAGAGATCGACGAGTTTGCGCCCGTTTGGCAAGCGGTCGGCCTCCGGCAGCGTTGGAGCTTGGAGGGCGAACGCCTGCCGCTCAGCGCCGATGGCGACGCGCCCACCTTCGAGATGTACCACGCGGGTCACATCCTCGGGTCTGCTGGCGTCATGCTGCGTTCGCAAGGACGAAGTCTGTTCTATTCGGGAGACGTCAATTTCGCCGACCAGACCTTGATGCGCGCGGCCGACTTCCCGGAAGGTCCCCTCGACGTCTTGGTCATCGAGACGACCCGCGGCGACCGGGCGGTGCCGCCGGCGTTCAACCGTGCCGCCGAAGAGGAACGTTTCCTCCAAGCGATCGTCGAGGTTCTGGACGGCGGCGGATCGGTCTTGGTGCCGGTGTTTGCCCTGGGCAAAACGCAAGAGGTGCTCACGATGCTCCACAAGTTTCGGAGTCGGGGACTGCTAAAACGCACGCCGGTCTACATCGGCGGCCTCAGCACCAAGATCACGACGCTGCACGACCAATTGGCCGGACAAACCGTCCGTCAGCACGCCGGCTTGCAACTCTTGGACGCTTTGGCGCCATACGTCTTGAGTGGTCGCGAGGTCGGTTCGACCAAGGTGGGCAACGGCAACCTTTACGTGCTGTCAAGCGGGATGATGTCCGAAAAAACGCTGTCCAACCAGTTGGCCACGCGTTTTCTGCACGACCCAAAACAGGCGATCTTCTTCGTCGGGTACGCAGACCCGAACTCCCCAGGCGGCAAGCTGAAGGCAGCCAAGAGGGCCGAAGCGCTGCAGCTCGACCCGGAACTGCCGGCGCAGCCGTTGGCTTGCCGCGTCGAGGAGTTCGACTTCAGCGCGCATTCTCCCCGCGAACCCTTGCTCGATTACGTGGTGCGCACGGCCCCAAAAACCGTGGTGCTCGCGCACGGGGGCGCAGAGTCCATGGCGTGGTTCGAGGGCGAGATCCGCCGGGCGTTGCCGGAGACGCGGGTCGTGATCCCGGAGCCGGGCCAAGCGTACGAGCTCTGAGAGGTTGCGGGTTTCTGGTCCTTGGTCCCGGATCTCTGGTGGGGAAAAGCGGCGTGCGAC
>CAXUNV010000286.1:0-2440 GCA_964252355.1 uncultured Chthoniobacterales bacterium
GTGCTATGGTGGACGCGCAGGCCGCGGTCAACCAAACCAGGATCGCGACGACTCGTGACACGCGGTGAGATCTAATCCGTCCGAAGGCGAAAGCAACCCGGGAAGACCCAGACTAACGTCGGCGCGGCACTTGTACGTGCACGTGCCTTTCTGCCTGCAGATCTGCCCGTACTGCGCCTTTTACAAGGAACCCGCCGACCGCCGCAAAGCGCAGCCTTACCTCGACGCACTCCTGGCGGAGGTGCGCCTTTTGGGCGCCGCCGAGCTTCGCTGCGAAACCATCTTTTTCGGAGGAGGCACCCCGACGGCGCTTTCCGTCCGGCAACTCGACGCCCTCCTCAGCGGGCTGCGGGCCGTCCTGGACTTGTCCGCGCTGCGGGAGTGGACCTTCGAGATGAATCCGGCCACGGTGTCGGCGGACAAAGCGCGCCTGCTGCTCGACCACGGCGTCAACCGCGTGAGCATGGGCGTGCAATCCTTCGACCCCGCCCTGCTCCACACCCTCGGACGGGTGCACAGTGCTCCGCAGGTGCTGCGGTCCTACGAGACGCTGCGCGAGGCGGGCTTCGAGAACGTCAACTTGGATCTCATCTTTGGCGTGCCCGGGCAGACCCTTGACGTCTGGCGCGACACCCTCGCCGAAGCCGTGCGGCTCGGACCCGAACACCTGTCCGCCTACTGCCTGACTTACGAGGAGGACACCCCGTACTTCGAACGGCTCCGCGCCGGCGAGTTTATGCCAGACACCGAGGCCGATGCCCGCTTTTTCGAGACTACGGCCGAACTCTTGATGGCCGCCGGGTACGAACCGTACGAGATCTCGAATTTCTCGCGGCCCGGCCGGGAGTGCGCCCACAACGTCGCCTACTGGTTCGGTGCGGATTACGTCGGGCTGGGCCCGAGCGCGTACTCGACGGTGGGTGCGGCGCGTTGGCAAAACGTCTGCGACACCGCACGGTACACCGCCGAGATTCAGGCGGGACGTTTGCCGCATGTGAACCGGGAGGAACTCGCTCCGGCGACGAAAGCGTTCGAGCGTCTCGCGTTCGGCCTGCGCACCAAATGGGGTGTGTCGGAGAGTGAACTCTGGACGGTGCTGCCGGAACTCCCCGCCCTCCTCGCGGAAGGGCAACTGGAGCGTTGCGGGGACCGGGTGCGCTTGACGTCCCGCGGGCGCTTGGTCGCGGACAGCGTGGCCGAACTTTTGGCCTGATGGACAAATTCGATTTGATCGTCGTCGGGGCGGGTCCGGCCGGTACCGCGGCGGCCGCTCGGGCGGCGGCGGGCGGGATGCGCACGCTCATCATCGAGCGCGCGCATTTTCCCCGGCACAAGGTTTGCGGCGATTGCCTCAACCCAGGCGCTTGGGAGGTCTTGGATGAGTTGGGTGCGTCCGCCCGGATCGCGGCGCTTCCGTCTGTGGCGTTGCGTTGGGTTGACTTCGTCGCCCTCTCCGGGCGGCGCATCCGGTTTCCGTTGCCGAAAACGGGTAGGCCCGAACTGGGTCTGTCAAGGCAGCTGTTGGATGCGGCGTTGCTGGAGCACGCCGTGTCCGCCGGGGCGGAGCTCTGGGCCGGCGAACCGGTGACCGCCGTCAGCCCCAGCTGGGAAGTGTCAACGCCGACCCGTCGGGCGGGCGCGCGCTTCCTCGTGGCTGCCGACGGCCGTAACTCGACGGTGGCGCGGCTTTTGGGCGAAAACCCGCGCCTGCGTCCGGAGCGCATCGCGTGGCAGACGCATTTCGTAGCCCGGAGCACGCCGCACGTGGCGTTAGAGCTTCACCCGCACGGCTACGCGGGCCTCGCCACGATCGGCGACGGCCTGATGAACCTCTGTTTGGTTGGCCGACCACACGAAGCCGGCCTCTTACGGCAGCAGGCGAGTGCCCGCTTCGGGTTGCCCGCCGACCACCGTTGGTTCTCCATCGCCCCGTTGTCGCGTGAGGCAGTGCGGCCCCGGTCGGATCGGCTCCTTTATGTGGGAGACGCCGGTCGGGTGGTGGAACCCTTCACCGGAGAAGGCATTCTTTACGCGCTGAAAACCGGACTGTTGGCGGGTGGAGCCGTGCTGGAAGTGGCTGGGCGCGGCGGATCCCTCCAGGCGTGGTACGCGCCTCGCGCGGAGTGCGCCTACGCGGGGCGACTTTGGATCAACTGGCTTGCCCGCCAGGCGGTGCTCCACCCGCGTTGGGCCAGCGTCGGATTGGCGTGCCTGCGCCGCTGGCCAAGTCCGTTGCGTCGGCTGACGGCCAAGGTGGTGGGCTGACGCGCTTTGCGCGGTTGCCGGCGCCAGGATGCCGGAACTTGCGGGGGACCTGGTGGGGCGAAAACCCGGCCGGCAAAGCCGGGCCGCTATCTTGCGGAGACCACCGCCGGGCGGTTTGAGCCGGCGGCGTCACGGGGACGGCCGGATTCGCAGAGAGACAGGGACGACCCTGGCG
>CAXUNV010000286.1:2450-6335 GCA_964252355.1 uncultured Chthoniobacterales bacterium
CCCCGCCCCCCCCCCCCCCCCCCGCCCCCCCCCCCCCCCCCCCGCGCGCGCCCCCCCCCCCCCCGCCCCCCGCCCCCCCCCCCCCCCCGGGCCTCCTGGCGCGGCCGCCCCTGGCATCATACGCGCCCGGCGGGACCACCTCGCCTTACCTAACCCTCGGCGGTGGTTGCACCATCGGGCCTGGGCCGCCGCCGCTCCCCGAAGAGGGCGGTGCCGACCCGCACCATGGTCGCGCCTTCCTCCACGGCAACCGTGAAATCGCCGCTCATGCCCATCGACAGCTGCGGGAGGAAGACGCCGCTGATTGCCGTGATCCTGTCCCGGAGTTCGCGCAGCCGCACAAAGTAGGGGCGGGCAAGCTCTGGTTTGGGCACCGCCGGCGGGATGGCCATCAACCCTTCCACCTGCAGCCGCTCGGCTTCCCAAACCGCGTCGAGCGACTGGGTCAAACCCTCGGGAGAAAACCCGAACTTGGAGGCTTCGCCAGCGACGTTGACCTGGAGCAGCACGCGGGGGTGCTTCCCTTCCTCGGCGCTGACCCGGTCAAGGTGACGAAGCAGGTCCAACGAGTCGACGCTGTGGATCACCTCGAATAAGCCGAGCACCGCGCGAGCCTTGTTGCTCTGCAGATGACCAAGGAAATGCCAACGCAGGCGCCCCGGCAGCTCCGGGACCTTGGTTTTGGCTTCCTGCAGCTTGCTTTCCCCGAAATCGACCTGACCGGCGTCGGCCAACTCGCGCACGACCTCCGCCCCGTGCGTCTTGCTGACGGCGATCAGTTGCACCTCTGCGGCGCTGCGGCCAGACCGCGCGGCGGCTTCGGCGATCTGCGCACGCACTTCGGCGAGTTTCTCGGCAAGGGTTCCGTCCATCGGTCGTCAACGGGGTTGGCGGCGAGGCAAGCACCTTAACGTCAAACCGCCGCAGTGTGGGATAATTTTCAAAAGAGTTGCCTACGGCCAAAGACCTAGCATTCTAGGTGCCGCCACGACGCTTGCTCACCACAGCGGCAGGCGCAGCTGGGCGACCCCGGCGTAACCGATGCAAATCGAAACCTTCAAGGTTTTCTGCGACTTGGTCGAGACGGCCAGTTTTTCAAAAGCCGCCGAGATCAACTCCATCACGCAGAGCGCGGTTAGTCAGCAGATCCGCGCCTTGGAGAAAAAGTTCAAGGTGGCGCTGATCGAGCGCGGCAAAAAGAATTTCTCGGTGACCGCGGAGGGGCGCGCCTTTCTCCAGGCGAGCAAGGAAATCCTGAGGGCGTACGACAGCCTGAGCGATCGGTTGAACCAACTGCAGGCGATGGTCGCCGGCGAGCTGCGGATCGCCACCGTCTACAGCATCGGCTTGCACGAATTGCCGCGGAACCTGAAGTCGTTCCGGAAGTCGTTCCCGGCGGTGCACGTCGCGGTGGAGTACCTCCGCTCGAACGAAGTTTACGACCGGGTGGCCGGGGGAGACGCCGACCTCGGTTTGGTGGCCTTCCCAACGCGTCACAAAGGCGTTCTCGTCGAGAGTTACTGGAAGGACAAACTCGTCCTGATCTGCCCACCGACGCACCGGTTCGCCAAACGCCGGAGCGTCGGCCTGCCCGCGCTCGAGGGCGAGCATTTCATCTCGTTCGCCTTCGATCAACCGACCCGCAAGGCCATCGACCGCATCTTCAAGCAAAGCCACGTGAACATCCGGCGGACGATGGAATGCGACAACATCGAAACGGTGAAGCGGGCCGTCGAAATCGAAAACGGCATCTCCATCGTGCCGTTCACGACGGTCGAAGAGGAGCGGGTGAGCGGCAGTCTTGCCACCGTGGAGATCGAATCGGCCGAGATGTGGCGCCCGATCGGCTTGGTGCAGCGGCGCAGCCGCGTGTATCCGCCGACCGTCAAAGCCTTCGTCACGATGTTGAAGAAGAAAGAGACGCTCTAGCGACGGGCTGGACCCAGCGTCCGTCGCCAATTGGTCTGACCACGGGCTGACGGATTTTGCCCGGCCCTTCTGCCGTCCCGTTCTTACGGTGAGGCAGGGCTAGGGACAAACCCGAGCGCGACCCCCACGCCGATGCCGAGGGCGACGGCTTGGTACGCGGTGATTGGCCCCGCCGACTCGTCTACCGTGCCGTCTTTCACGCGGTGACGCGAGAAGACGATGGGAGTAAGATGCCGGCTCACCTCCGCCGTTTCGGGGAGGGTGAACGGGTCAACGTAGTGGGTGAGCGTCGGTACAAAGGCCGTGCCGAGGATCGCCATCGGGCGGAGGCTCGCGTAAAGCTTTTCAAACGCCGGCTTGGTGTCCAAGTAAGCGTAAGCCTCGGTCGGGGTAACCACGGACGCCGACGCCGCGCGGTATTGCTCTGAACGATCCAACCCAACCTGGTGCACGCGCAACCGGCGGATAGCTTCCGCGTAGGTTTCCGGATTACCCGCCAACAGCAGTTGCCGGCCAACGAAGCCGATCGCCAAGGTGATCGGGCGCGCCGGCGTCCCCAAACTGATCAGGTAAACGGGACTTCCTTCCACCTCGGCCGGTTTCGTCCGCGTCGCGAAACGCCCGTCCACGAGGCGCTTCAGGAGGGTTTGCGTCTTGGCGAGATCGCGCGTCTCCAAGGCGATCACCGGTTGGAGCACGTCCGTCACAGGGTCGCGTTCAACGATCATTTCCAAGTTGTCCAGCGCCTCGTCGAGCTCCGCGACGTCGATGCCGGCATTCTGCAACGCCACAAAGTACTCTTCGAACGTTTGCGCCATCGCAAAACGTCCGCCGGCGGCCGCCGCCGC
Organism: uncultured Chthoniobacterales bacterium; assembly: GCA_964252355.1. Taxonomy (GTDB): domain Bacteria; phylum Verrucomicrobiota; class Verrucomicrobiia; order Chthoniobacterales; family JAFAMB01; genus CAXUNV01. The sequence goes on from CAXUNV010000286.1 coordinate 5,228, forward strand.
ACGCCGCCAAGCCGACGGCACCAAGCGGGTCGACCCGTAGAACAGGGTTTTCGCGCTCGTGGCCTCAAGCGAGACGCGCGAGAGGACCCCGGCGGACTCGTCGCCCGGGTCGTCGCGCAAAGCGAACACCCGATCCCGGATCTCGCGGCCGACGAGCGAGGTGGTCACCACCAACGCCCGCGGCGCCGCACCGGCCACGCCGGATGCAGGCAGACCCATCGCCCCCGCCATGCTTCCGCGCGCGAAGGTGACGACGTCCGGGTGCGCCGGCATCGTCTTCACGCAGGCCGCGTAAACGGGATCGGTCTCGAGGCCGGCTTGCGGGAGGTCGCGCCGCCGGGCAGCCTCCGCCACGGTCGCGGCGTCTGAACTGAACAGCAGCCAGTTTCCGCAACGGGTGCCGTACACTTCCGTGCCCCCGAACTCTCGGGCCACGGCGGGTTCCGGCTGCGCCGCACGCGGGTCAAGCTGGTGGAAGCGACCACCAAAGAACCCGCTCGTCAGGGTCTCGGCCTCGTGCGGCCAATGCTTCAAATCGCCCGCACAACGGAGTCCCAAAAGCCAATGGCGGCGCGCCACGTCGGTCGAGGCGAAAAAGACCGAAGTCGGCCGGAAACGCAGCGCGCCGTCCCAGATCGCGCGGTACCCCTTGGGCAAAGCTTTCCAGGGGCGTCCCAAGAAGCGCTGCACCGAGGGTTCATTCAAGATCTGGGCCAACGCCGTCCCAGACCAACGCTCGGCTGACCGCGGCAAGTTGGGGCATTCCACGAAGATCTCCGCTTCGGCGGGAGCCAAGCGGACGGCTGGCACGGGCATCTCGCCCAAACGCCAGCAAACCACGCCGACGACGCAAGACAACAACAGCGCGCTTGCCGCCACCAAGACACGTCTCATGAAGGTCGGTAGCAAAGCGCTTCCGACCCGGATTGTCCAGGCGGCGGCAGCGACGGGCGGGCTGGCGAATGGCAAATGACAAACGCCAGAGCTGCGGACGGGGACGCCCGCCCGCGTGGGGCGAAGCGGTTACCATCAAAGATTGGTAGGGCAAGGCGAGTAACATTCCAGACGCCGCGCTTTTAGGGGCGCGCGGGCGTCCCGCCCCGCCGGG
>CAXUNV010000287.1:0-6332 GCA_964252355.1 uncultured Chthoniobacterales bacterium
TGCCGGAACCGGCCTGAATGGGGATGTCGAACGAGTTCGCGGTCACGTGATCCCGGGCGAAATAAACGCCCGGAGACGCCTTGATCAGGATGCCTAAATCGTCGCCGCGCCAGTACTCCAGCGCCACTTCACCGGCCACGCTGTTGAGCGCGTACGGAAACACCGCATCCGAACGCGAAAAATCCCAACGCTCCGCGTCGACGCCCACGCGCAGGTACCAGCTGTCCACGATGCGAAACCGGCGGATGGCTTCAAGTTCGTAATGGCTGACGGCCTGCGACCCCAAGCCTTCCAAGTGGCGGAAACGGCTGCCCAAGGTGTAATCGGCGTTGGCGTCGAAGGACCACGCGGGCACGGCGGACGTCGGCGCGACGGCGGCTGGCGCCGAATTGAGGACCGTTTTGTCGCCCGCCACGCCTGCGTCCGCGCCACCCGCCGCCAAGGCCAAAGCCAGGCATCTGGCCGCGCCCGTGCGGCCGCCGGGGTAAAACCTCATTTCAGTTCCTGATTGGTGACGCTGTCAAAGATCAGGAACTTTTCGAGGTGAAAGGTCGGGTCGGTGCGGAACGTGAGGCGACCCGCGTAACGCCGCTCGATGTCGACAAGCAACTCTTCGTCCTCGGCTTTCAGCCGGTTCAACACTTCGGGATTGACGATCACCCTCAGGTCATGGGTGTCCGGGTGCCTTCGCAGCAGGGCGTGCAGCGAGCGTTGGATTTCCACACTCATGGTCATCGGGCTTTTGACCACCGCGCGGCCATGGCAATAGGGGCACGGGATGAACATGGAACCCGTCAGGCTCTCCTGCGCCCGTTGACGCGTCATTTCCATCAGGCCCAACGCCGAGATCGGCAACACGTGCGTCTTGGCCTTGTCCCGTTTCAGACGTTCCTTCATCCGGTTGAAGACCAGCTGTTGGTCCTTCCGGTTCTTCATGTCGATGAAGTCGCCGATGATCAGGCCGCCGATGTTGCGGAGGCGCAGTTGCCGCGCGATCTCGTCCGCCGCCTCCAGGTTGGTCGTCAGAATCGTCTTCTCGATGTCCTTGGAACCTTTGTTGCGGCCGGTGTTGACGTCGATGGCGATGAGCGCCTCGGTCTCGTCGATCACGATGTAACCGCCGCACTTGAGCCAGACTTGGCGGTGAAATGCGTCGTCGATCTGCTTTTGCACCCCGAAACGCTCGAAGATCGGCGTCGGCTCGGCGTACGGCAGGATCCTCCGTTTCGAACGTTTGGAGACCTGACCGACCAACGACTGCATCCGTTCCACGGCGGCCTCGTCATCGCAGAAGACCACGTCGATCTCCTCGGTCAGGAAGTCGCGCACCGTCCGGTCGATCAAGTCCGGTTCTTGGAAGAGGACGGAAGCGGGTGGTTTGTTCTTGAAGCTTTCTTCAATCTGACGCCATTGTTCCAGCAACAGCCCGAGGTCACGCACGAAATACCGGGCGCGTTGCCCCTCGCCGATGGTGCGCAGGATGACGCCCATGCTTTCGGGCACCTCCAGCTTTTGTAGGATGGCGCGCAGCCGTTCCCGCTCTTTGGGGTCTTCGATTTTGCGCGAGATGCCGCTCTGGTCGTTGTGGGGCATCAACACCAAGTACCGACCGGCGAGAGAGATGTTGGTGGTGATGCGCGGACCCTTGTTGCTGATGGGGCCTTTGGTCACCTGCACCATCACTTCCGACCCAACCGGGTAGATCTCCGGCACGTCTTTGGCCGTGATCTTCTTTTTGGAACGCCGTTCGCCCGCGCGATTCACCTCCTCCACGCCGCTATCCATCCCGGGCAGCGCGTCCCAGAAGTGGAGGAAGGCGTTCTTTTCGAAGCCGATGTCGACGAACATCGCCTTCAGGCCGTGCTCAATGTTCTTGACCTTACCTTTGAAGATGCTGCCGACGATGTTCCGGTCGGTGTCGCGCTCGATGTTGTACTCCTCCAGGACGCCGTCTTCCAACAACGCCACGCGGCGCTCGAGCTTTTCGCAGCTGATGATGAGTTGATTGCCGATCTTTTTCGGGGTTAACCCGAGAAACTGCTTAACTTTTTCCAACATGTTAGGTTGCCAAAAGGTTGCCCGTCCTCCGTGACGTCACGGTCAGAAGAACAGGAATCGTTTTTTCTTCTTTTCCTCGGGCTGCGCCTGCGGCTGGTCTTTCGGCTCCTCTTTTGGCTTCTTCCTAAAAAAGTCAAAGAAACTGCGCCGTTTTTCCGGCTGCACGGCCCCGGCCCGGGGCGGGGAATTGGGGTGACTGTCGGCCTCGGGGCGGATGTCCGGCTCGGCCGCTTGCCGTTTGGAGGCCTTGCGCGGCGCGTCGTCCACGTCCGTTTCCGGCTCAGGCATCTCATCCGAGGTTTCCTCGTCCGCCGACGCAAACTGAGCCGGCAAGTTGCTGTCCTTGAAGTTGATGCTTTCGACGAACTTGAAGTTCCCGACGGCGGCGTCGAGCGGGGTCACGCCAGGGTCGTAGCCTTTGTCGAGCGCCAGGGTCTCTTCGATGATTTGCGCGGCGATGGGCGCGGGCACCTGACCTCCGGCCTTGGCGCCTTGCACCAACACCGCCAAGGCGATCTTCGGGTTGTCGTAGGGTGCGAACGCCACAAACCACGTGTGGTTGTCCTTTTTGCCGTCGCGCCAGAACTGGGCAGTGCCGGTTTTGCCGGCGACGACGATGCCCGGCACCCGCGCCTTGCTGCCGGTGCCGCCCTGGTCGTTGACGACGCGCCACATGCCTTTGCGCACCATCTCGACTTGGTCTTTGGTCAGTTCGTTGTCGCGCAGGAGATCCCCGCGGACCTTAGCCGGACGCCGGGTCTGCGTGCCGTCGGGTTCCTGCACTTGGTAGATCAAGCTGGGCCGATAAACCGTCCCGCCGTTGGCGACGGTGGCTGCCACCATCGCCATCTGGAGCGGGCTGGCGAGCACGTAACCTTGGCCGATGGAGGTGTTGGCGGTCTGACCCTGCGACCACTTTTCGTTCTTGTTGATCTTGAGCCAGTCGGGCGAGGGGAGGATGCCGGGGTCCTCCCCGCTCAGCTCGATGCCGGAGGACTGGCCCAATCCCAACGTTTCGCCCACCTTATCGATCGCGTCGATGCCGGCGGCGTTGCCGTATTGGTAGAAGTAGGCGTTGCAGGAGTTCTTGATCGCCTCGGTGAGGGTCTGCGTGCCGTGCGCGCCGCCCTTCTCAGCAATCCAACATTTCATGTAAGTGTTGCCGTAAGTCACGCCGCCCGAACAATTGTACTGCGCCTTCGCCAATCCTTTGGTTAACCCCGCCAGGGCCGTGGCGATCTTGTAAGTCGACCCCGGCGCAAACGCGCTGATCGCACGGTTGGTGAGCGGGTCGGCGTCGGCGTCCTTGATCGCGGCCCAGTCCCGCGCCGAAATGGACGGGATGAAGCGGTTTGGGTCGTACGAGGGCACGGAAGCCATGGCCAGGATCTGGCCGTTGTTCGGGTCGACGACCACGCACGCCGCCCGGCCCACCGCCCGCAAGGCGCGCTCCACGATGAATTGGATTCGGGCGTCGATCGTCAGGTTGACGTTTGCGCCGGGGGTGGGTTGCACGACTTCCTTCTCCCCTTCAAGCTGGTTTTTGACGTTCTTCTTCAAGATCCGCCGCCCGGGTTTGCCGCGCAGTTCGTCGTCCATGAAATACTCGATGTTGGTCCGGCCCTGCACGTCGGGCTCGTAAAAGCTGAAATCGCGGACGTCGGGCAGTTTGTTGATGTCGTGTGGCGCGCCCACGTACCCGAGCAATTGGCCGGCGAGCGCGTTGAACACGTATTTGCGCACTGGACGCACGTTGACCTGCACCCCGGGCAGCCCGAGGTCTTTCTCGGCAAACTTGGAGAAGGTCGCAAAGTCGAGGTCTTCACGGTAGGTGAACGGCACCAGCGTGTTGTTCCGGTAATGGGTCCGGAGCTTTTGCGAGTTGTACGGTTCGGCCACGCGCAACTCTTCCAGGCGGGGGATGATGGTGCGGTCCACGATGCCGACGATGTCGGCTTCCTTACGGTCGTGGAGCATGCCGCTGGCGTCCTTGGCCCGGAAATCGATCAGGGGAGGTTGGCCGTACTGCTTTTTGTAACCCGTCACCAGGTCTGGCAGGTAGAAATCGACCTCGTAACTCGGCCGGTTGGTCACGAGCGCCACGCCGCGCCGGTCGCGGATTTCGCCCCGGACCGAGGGGATGCGCACGGTGACCTCCGAGGCGCCTTGGATGCGGCCCTTGAAATGGTCGCTCAACGGAACTTGCAGGTACCAGAGCCGGACCGCGAGCAGGGCGATCGAGAGCAGGACCAACCCGGCAAGGAAGAGGAGTCGGAGGTCCAGCGCGACCGTCTTCTTCGCTCGGGCCATGGCGTCAGGCGGCGGGCTTAAGCCCAGGGCGGTAGCGCAGCAGTTGCGCCAGCGGCGTCAGGATGAAGAACAGGCAGGGAGCGATTACCAAAGACATAAGACCAGGGCCCAAAATTCGCCATATTATTACATCACTGTAGAAAAATTCACGGCGCGCAAAGCTTAATATGCCGTACTCCAACGCGAGCAACGCCGGGGTGAGGACCGCGCCGGCTTCGGCCAGGAAGAGGTGCCAAACCCAGCGGTAGCGGAGGAACAACGGCCTGAACCCATGCATGATCACGCCGGGCAACGCGTAGACGACGGCCGACAAACCGGCCGGAAACTCCGGGTGCACGCCCGCCTGCGGCACGAGGAAAAGGTCGTGCAGCAGCCCGGTGTAGGCGGTCAGGGCCAGCATGAGCGGAAAGGGTAAGGAGACCGCGCCATAGAAATAGAGGGCGGGCACGAGCAGGATCGCGGCGCCGTGCAGGGGCAACACCGGCGGCAGGTAAAGCTGGAAAAGGAACGAACCGAAGATCAGTGCCAACAGCACCAGGAAGAACCGGATCATTTGACGCCGCTCACCACGAAGACGTCGCGCACCGTCGCCAAATCGACGGCGGGCTGCACGGTGGCGACCCCCTCCAATTCCCGCAGCGTGAAGTCTTTCACCAACCCGACCATCACGCCGGTAGGAAACACGCCGCCCGTGCCGGTGGTGAACACTTTCATGCCCGGTTTGATCGGTGCGGTTTTACTCAGGAACCGGATGCGCAGGTCGGGCAGGTAGTTGGAGGAGGCGCGCGTGCCGGCGATGATGCCTTGTTCCTGCGTGCCCTCGATGCTGACCGACACGCGCAGGCTTTCGTCCGAAACCAGGAGCACCACGGCCACGTTGCGGCTTGCCGAAGTCACCTTGCCCACCAACCCGCTCTCGGTCACGATCGCCATGTCGTTGACCACGCCGTCGGCGGTGCCGCGATCGATCACGCACGAGTTCCACCACGTCGCGTTTTCCCGGGAGAGCACGTGCGCGGGGATCAGCCGGAAGGGAGACTCTTCCCGGAAGCCGAGCGCCTGGGTCAGTCGGTTGACCCGGTCTTCCAGCCCGCGCAACATCACGTTGGTGGTCCGCAGCTGTTCGTTCTCGCTGCGCAGTTGCCGGTTCTCGCGTTCCAGTTCGTCGAGCCGCTTCAACCCGCCGCTCACCCCGCCGATCTGGGCCTGCATGGAGGCGCCCGTCAGCAGGCCGGGCAGGACCAGGTGGAAAAGGTTGGCCAGCATCGCTCGTTTCAAGCCGCCCGGCAAGACGAGCAACAGCGCCACGAGCGCCGCGAAAAGGGCCAGGGCCAAAATGGACGAGCCCTTCATGGGAGCCGTTCCCGTCAACGCATCGGCCGGTCGGAAGACGCCACCTGGCGTAGGAACCTGATCTCGCTGAGGGCACGACCCGTGCCTTCGGCGACCGCGCTCAGGGGATCTTCCGCCACGTGGACCGGCAAGCCGGTCTCTTCCTGCAACAGCCGGTCAAGCCCGCGGAGCAAGGCGCCGCCGCCCGCCAGCACCAAGCCGCGGTCGACCAAATCGGCCGAAAGTTCCGGCGGGCAACGCTCCAGGGTGACGCGCACCGATTCCACGATGGTGGAGATCGGTTCCAGCAACGCCTCGCGCACTTCCTGCGAGGTGATCGTCAGCGTCTTTGGCAAGCCCGCCACCAAGTCCCGTCCTTTGACCTCCAAGTTGGTCTCTTTCTCCATCGGGTAGGCGCTGCCGATCTTGATCTTGATCTCCTCCGCGGTGCGCTCGCCGATCATCAGGTTGTAAGCCCGCTTCATGTAGCCGCCGATCGCCTCGTCGAGTTCGTCGCCGGCCACGCGCACGCTCCGGCTGAAGACGATGCCCGAAAGCGAGATCAACGCGACCTCGGTCGTGCCGCCGCCGATGTCGATGATCATGTTGCCGGCGGCGTCCTGCACCGGCAA
>CAXUNV010000288.1:0-6082 GCA_964252355.1 uncultured Chthoniobacterales bacterium
CACCCGCGGGGAGTGGATGTCCCACACGCCCGGGCCGACCTCGCCCGGGTAACGGAAATGGGCGAACGCCTCCAGCAGTTCCATGCCCGACCGCGAGGCTTCGATCGAGATCACGTCGGCGTCGAGCGCGGCGATCGCCTCGAGGCAATCGTTGAACTCGCAGTAGCACATGTGGGTGTGGATCTGGGTATCGTCCCGCACGCCGGCCGCGCTCAGCCGGAACGCGTTGACCGCCCTAACGTAGTACCCCGCCCGGTCGCGGACCCGGAGCGGTAAGCCTTCGCGGAAGGCTGGTTCGTCAATCTGGATGACGGCTAGTCCGGCCGCGTCGAGGTCCCGCGCTTCGTCCCGCAGTGCCAAGGCCAACTGTTGGGCCGTGCCGGCCAGCGGCTGATCGTCGCGCACGAAGCTCCAGTGCAGCAGCGTGACCGGACCCGTCAGCATCCCTTTGAGGGGCCGGTCGGTCAGCGACCGCGCACGTTCGGCCCAAGCGAGGGTGAGCGGTCGCGTCCGGGAGACGTCGCCGTAGAGGATGGGCGGCTTCACGCAGCGCGACCCGTAGCTTTGGACCCACCCGTTTTCGGTGACGGCAAACCCGGCGAGGTTTTCGCCGAAGAACTCGACCATGTCGTTGCGTTCGAGTTCACCGTGCACCAGCACGTCCAGCCCGACTTGTTCCTGAAACCGCAGGCAGCGCTCCGTCTCCGCCAGCAGGAAGCCGTCGTACTCGGAGGCGGAAACTTTACCGGTTTTAAAGCGTTTGCGGACCTCGCGCACGGCGTCGGTCTGCGGAAACGAGCCGACGGTCGTGGTCGGCAGGTCCGGCAGCTGGAGCCGTGCCTGCTGCGAAGCCTTGCGCACCGGCCGCGACGACCGGCGCTGGAGGTCGGCGGGCCGGACGTCCGCCAACCGTTGACGGACCGCGTGGTCGTGCGTCCGCGCACTCGCCCGCCGGCTCTCCTGGGCTTGGCGGTTCGCCTCCCACACCTCGGGACTTCCTTCGCCGTTCAGCCCACGGGCGAGGTCGACGACTTCGGCCGACTTCTCGTCAGCAAACGCCAGCCAGCTGCGCAGTTCGTCGTCCAAGCCGGTCTCGGTGGCGAGGCTGATCGGCACGTGCAGCAACGAACAGGAGGGCGCCACCCAAAGGCGTTCCGGGCCGACCCGGTCGAGCGCCCGCCGCAGCAGGGGGAGCGTTTCATCGAAATCGTTGCGCCAGACGTTGCGGCCGTCGACCGCGCCGACGGAGAGGATTTTGTCGGTGGGGAGCCGGGGAAGAAGCTGTTTTTCCAGCTCGGTCGCGGCCCGGACCGCGTCGACGTGGAGGGCGGCCACCGGCAGGTTTAGGAAAAGGTCGAGGTTGTCACCCAACTCACCGAAGTAGGTGGCCAGCAGCAGGCGCAGTCCGGGCGCACCCTCGGCCAAGCGGCGATAGGTCGCCGCAATGCCTTGGTGAGCTTCGGGTGCCAAATCGAGCGCGAGGATCGGCTCGTCCAGTTGCACCCAGTCGGCGCCGGCCATCGTCAAGCTCGTCAGCACCTCCAGGTAGACCTCCACCAACGGCGCCAGCAGCGAGAGGGGATCAAAGGAGGGCGGCCCACCGCGCGCCTTGCCGAGCAGGAGAAAACTGACGGGGCCCAACAGCACGGGCTTGGTCTTGAGGCCCAGGCTGAGCGCCTCGCGGAATTCGTCCATCGGCTTGGTCGAGGCTACCCGAAACTCTATGCCGGGGTGCAGTTCGGGCACGAGGTAATGGTAGTTGGTGTCGAACCATTTGGTCATCTCCAACGCGACGGCGGGCGCTGGTCCGCACCCGCACTCGGCGGACGTCTCGCGGTCGCCCCGGGCCATGCGGAAATAGGTGGCGAGGTCGACGGACTCGCCGACGTCGCCGAATCGGGGCGGGACGGCGCCGACGAGGACGGCGGCGTCCAAAACGCCGTCGTAGAGGCTGAAGTCGTTGGACGGGATCAAATCAAGACCCAGTTCCCGTTGGCGTTGCCAACGGCGGCGGCGCAGTTCGGCCGCGGCTGCTTGCAGGCCCTCGGCGTCGAGGCGTCCGCGCCAGAAACTTTCGACGGCCCGTTTGAGTTCGCGGCGCTCGCCAATGCGGGGGTAACCGAGGTTGTGGGTGAGGACCTTTGGTGAGGTCATAAAGGCAAATCCGTTTGTGAGTGTGTTGATGTTTCGAGAAGTCGACGGCGGCATCTTGCCTGCGGTGACGCGACGGCCCAGACGGCAGGAGGAATTAGCTTTCGGGGTGGGCTTTCGCCGGCTGGTCTGAGCCGGGCCGCAAACGATGGTGAGGGCTGCTTCGAGGGTGATTGGGAGTTGGCTCAGACCATCCGGCGGCCGTCCACCTGGAATGCCGCCCGGCTTTGCCGTCTGGGCCTTCGCCCCACCGCAGGCATGGCGGCGGCCTGGTGAAAAGACCTTCCTTCCTAATCATGCGCAATCTTGGGCAATCCTGCCGCAATCTTGCGCAATCGCCTTAAAGGAGGTCGCCTTCGCGGTTGTTCTTCACGCTGCCGCTCGTCTGGTATTCGGTGACGCGCGTTTCGAAGAAGTTCTTTTCTTTGCGGAGGAAGATGACCTCGTCCAGCCACGGGAACGGGTTGACGGTCACGCTCGACAGCGTCGGCAACCCGAGTCCGCGCAGCCGGCGGTCGGCGGTGAACTCGACGTACTCGAGGAGGTCCGCCTGCGAAAGGCCGGGGACGTCTTCGGGCAGGCAATCGCGCACGAACTCCTTTTCCAGCGCCACCCCTTCGCGCATAAAATCGACCAGTTCCGCCCGGAACGCCGGCGTCAGCACGTCTGGGTTTTCCGCAAACCCCTGGGTCAGCAGGTAGCGCCCGAGCTCGATGTGGTTCGATTCGTCGCGGAGCGTGTACTGGAACATCTGCCCGACGCCGGTCATCTTGTTGCGCCGGTGCAACGACAAGAGCATCGCGAAAAGGGAGTAAAACTGGGTGCCTTCCAAAACCTGCGTGATTCCAAAGATTGCTTTGAAAAAACGTTGCCTATTTTCTGTTTGGGACAGGTCCAAGCCCCGCTTGAGCTCCGGCATCTGGCGGATGATGAAGGCATTCTTGCGGCGCACGCTCGGGATGTCGTGGAACTTGGCGGTGAGGGCGTCGAGGTCGATGTTCAACGAACCGACGATGTGGAGCAGCGAATCCATGTGGATGCTCTCTTCAGCGATCTGGCGAAGGGCGGCGTGCTTCAGTTCGGCGGCGGTCAGGTTGTCTTCGATCACGTGCAGGACGGAGTCGCCAACGATCCCTTCGGCCGCGGAAAAGTAGCCCGCGCCCATCTCAATGATCCAGCGTTCGGACGGGCTTAGCGCGCCGGTGTTCCATTGGGCGCAATCGGCCGTCATGTCGATCACGTCGGGCTCCCAATGGTTGGCCTTCATCCGTTTGTAGATGCGGTAGGCTTCGTGGTACTTCAGCGGCAGAACGTTCAGTTCGGCGCTGCGGTGGCCGTTGATCACCCGCTTGCCCTCAAAGCGTTCGCGGGCCTTGGCTTTGTTGAGCCGAAACGTTTTTTCGCCGAAGCGGTAGACCACGGCATCGCCGCTTTCGGCGGCCGGGAGGGGGCCAGAGCTGACGGGATACGCCGGCGTGGCGAGGGCATCGGCGGAGTGGGCGAGAAGGGTACTCATGCGTTTTCTTTGGCTTTCGGTGGACCGCGCGCGCCATCGCGCGGCCCGGCTTGGGGGCGGCGTCCAGGGCAGAAAACTCCCTGGGAGGTGCCTCCCGTCGATGGGGAGGACCGGCGCCGCCAGCGCGCTGCCGCCGAAGGGCGGACGCGCCAGAAAACGCCTGTTTCCCATCCGGCCGTTGGCGCGGCCGTTTGGGGGCCTCCAAATCCGGTTTGGAGGCCCATCTGATGAGGGCAGAAAAGCAGGTCTTCTGACTCCGAGGTCCACCTACTCGCCCGCCCTTCCCGCGCCTTGGCGCAGTGGGCTTGTTGTGGGCTTTCGTCGCTCGATACAGCGGCGCAACCGCTCGGGATTCGCACCCGATTCCCTATTCTCCCCTGGCCATGGCCAGGGGCACTTCTCTGCCGTTCACCCCACAACATCTGGGGTGCCATGTGAAAGAACTATACCATCAGTAGTGCTGACGTCGCGAACTGTCGAGGAAAAAACCGTGTTGATGGCAAATATCTCATCCCGTTTGTTGCTTGATGCGCCGTGCTTAACGCGTCAGGTCGACGGATGCGGATCACGGTGAGTCTGGACGATGACATGGTCGCTGCCGCCCGGGCGCTCGCGACCCAACGTCGGCTCTCTTTGGGAACGGTGCTCTCCGAACTGGCGCGTTGCGGACTGCGACTGGAGGCGTCGCGCCCCCACGGTCTGCGGAACGGCATCCGTTTGTTCCCGAGATCGAAGGGGACCGCGACTCCGGTTGCGCCCGAGCTCGTGATAGCCCTACTCAATTGGCGGTGAGCTCGGACACCCCAACACTGGCCACCCCCTCAACCTCGACGAGCGTTTCTGGCGACGCGAGAGAGGCAACCCCGATGTCGGTGACGGCGGGCCTTGCCGTCTTTGTCCGAACTGCCGTGATCGCTGCCTAAACCCGCCGGCAGTCCCTGCTGATTCCTGGTCGCGTAGTGACCCGAGCGCTACCGCGCCGACGTGCGCCAGCCCGTCAACGCCGCCGGGGCGATCATGCCTTTTCGTTCTATCGCGCGGACCTACTCGTGGGGTCCATGCTGGGCGCTTCAACCCAAGGGAGAGATCCACACGTCGGCGTTGGCTTCGGCAAAGGTTGGGAAGTCTCCCGGGGGCCGGCCCGTGACGGCGCGCACCTCCTCCGTCGTCCGATCCTCAGTGCCCTGGGCGATGGCCGTATCCATGGCGGCGAGCGCCTGGGCGTAATCCTTGGGGATCCCTCCCTGTGCGAAGCGGGCGGCCATCTCCGGCTCGGTCAGCCGACGGTGGACCACCGGGCGGCCGATCACCCCGGAGAGGAGGGTCGCCACTTCATCGTAGGAGAGCGGCTGGGGACCGGTCAGCACGAGGTCGCGGCCGGCAAAACCGGGGTCCGTCAGCGCCCGCGCCGCCACGGCCGCGATGTCCTCCGCGTCAATGAAGGGCACCCGCCCGTCGCCGGTGGCCGAGTAGATGGCGCCCTCCCCGCGGATGGTGGGCAGGTGCTGCCCGTCGGAGAAGTTCTGCATGAACCAGCTCGGTCGCAGCACGATCCAGCGCGGCGCACGCTCGCGCAGGTAAACGTGCACCTGGCCCATCATGGGTCCACCCTCCTCCAGCGGCGAGGCGCTTTGCAGCACGAAGCGTTCGACCCCCCGGCTCAAGGCGTGGTCAAGAAACGGGCGCATGGCTTCCAGCGTCTGGCCGGCGGTTGACGGGGCAACCAGGTAGAGGCTCTTGATGCCTTGCAGGACGGGGTCGAAGCTGCCCGGGTCCGCCCAGTCAAAGCGGACGTCCCCCGGACGGTGGACCTGGCGGGTGGCCACCCGAGGCGTTTGCCCCCGGTTCCGTAGTCGCGCGACGAGGTGACGACCAACTTTGCCGGTGCCGCCCGTAATCAGGATGTCCTCCGCGCTGCTCATCGCCGGTCCTCCCTGCCGTGGCCAAGCGCGTCTGTCACCGCCTGCTGTCCGCCCAGGGCGCGCAAAACCACCAGCGGGTTCCAGTAATCGCGGTAGCGGACAATGTGTCCGTCGCGCACGGTGACAATCGAGACGTAGCGCTGGTCATAGGGCTGACCGGTCCGACGGCTGCGTCCCTCGCAGCCAAACTCCAGGATGACCACGCCCGGCGTTTGCGTGCGGTGCACGACCGGTTGGCTGAAGCATCCGATTTCAACGGCCTCGGCCACCCTCGGCAGGTGTGCGGCCACGGCCCGCCGGCCATCCAGCCGTTGCACCCCGCCGGGCGGGGCATAAGGGAACTCCATCACGCCGTCCTCGGCGAACATCTCGGTGAAGCTCCGGGCCTCGGGGGCCAGCAGGTCGCTAAGGGCGGCGCGCAACGTGGCTGAAAAGGCGGGCAGCGGGTCAGGGGTCGTTGACGTGGACGTGGGCGTGGACATCGGGGTTGATC
>CAXUNV010000288.1:6092-6324 GCA_964252355.1 uncultured Chthoniobacterales bacterium
TTCCATCGTGAGCAAAACACATCCATCGATGGAACGCAACCGTTCCGCCGACGGGAGCCGGCCAAAGCGCCCCGGCCCCAGCAGAAAGCCGAGCGGAGCGGCGGCGATGCAGCCGGCCGTCACCGCGGCGCTGACGCGCGCGTTGTTCGTGGAGTGGGCCCGTTCTGGCTACGCGGCCTTGAGCCTGGAGGCCGTGGCCAAGCGCGCGGGCGTCGGCAAGGCGGCCCTTTAC
>CAXUNV010000289.1:0-210 GCA_964252355.1 uncultured Chthoniobacterales bacterium
CCTTTGTGACCTTCTGTTCGATCCAAATTATCGATCGCCATGCCACGCCCGAAGTCGAAAGACGACCGCTCCGGGATCTCGGGGATCTTTGATCTCAAACTCCCGCTGGTGCGGGCCGGTGAAGAACCGTTGCCGGAGCGCCGGGTGTTGCCGGCGGCCCCTGCGGTCGAACGTATGGGAGGGGCACGCTCCGCCGTGACCCACTACCCC
>CAXUNV010000289.1:220-6315 GCA_964252355.1 uncultured Chthoniobacterales bacterium
GTTTACCGCGGTACCTAGTCACAGAGCCATCCGCCGACGCCGCGGACAAGACGGCAGCGCTTTTCTCCTCAACGCGAAGGCACTGCCGAGGCTGAAAAGTCGGGGCGTTCCAAATTTTCCAGGGGGGCAGGTGTCCTCGGGACTGCACGACCTTCGCGAACGTAATCTTCTAGGATTTCGGCCGAGAGTTCGCGCAGTTCCCCCAACACGCGCGCGCGGGATCATCCCCGTGGATGCCCCCGTGGAACAAGGAGGGAACCGTGCCGATGAAGGTTTGGTCTTCGTCCGACCACTGGATGACATGGGGTAGCGGTCGCTAAGCTTCGTCTGTGTCTCGAATGGCATCTTTGACCTGCTTCTCGTGGTAGCGCTGCGCATCATCGCCCGGCTTCCCGGAAACGACGACCGTCTCCGCTTTCACTGGCGCTCAACGGCGACCAACCTCATCCTGCGATGTCATGCTCCGTTCAGATGAGGGCCGCTTCGAGCTCTGGTTCGTGCGCCATGCCGAGAGTGAAGCCAACCGCGCCAAGGTTGTGGCGAACCGCGGAGTAGGCTGGCCACTAACGGCAAACGGGCGCAAACAGGTGATCGCCCTCACGCGGCGGCTCCGCGACGTCCCCATCACCGCGCTTTGGTCAAGCCCCCTTTTGCGGGCGATGCAAACCGCGGCGGCCATCGGCTTGGAGCACTCCCTTTCTTGCGGAGTCGCCGACGCCCTGCGCGAGTACGACCGCGGGGTGCACGAGGGCTGTTCAGCAAAACCTGGCACACCGGCTCACGCGGCCGACGCCGCCGTTCAACGTCGGTGGTGGGAGCACGGCGATCCCGAGGCGAGGTCGGAAGGCGGCGAAAGTTTGAGGGACATGCAGGGGCGCCTTTGGCCCTTCCTGCAAGATCTTGTTTCGCAAAATGTGGACCGGCCCGGGGCGGTGATCTGCGTCACCCACGGCGGCCTTCTTACCTGCATGGGACCCCTTGTTTTCAGCAACGTCGACCACTCCTTCACCACACGCCACGAGATCAGTTACGCCGGGATCGTCGCCGCTGCACTGCAGGACGGCCGGCTCTCGTGCCTCGATTGGGCGGGTACCGTCCCGCCGCAACCCGTGCCGTGAAGTTTAGCGGCGCGCTCAGCCAGGCGGCGGTCCCGGCCGACGCCGACGCGCCCGCCTGGGCTCGAAGTCCGGGATGCTACCACAGGCGTTAGGCGAACTTTTCGAGTTTCTGAACCCGCGCGATGTGCAACCCGCTCACCGTGTGAGTGGAGCCATCCATGCTTTCGTCAAACACGTTCACGAGCCCCGGCCCGACGTCCAGGAAGGAGGCAAGGTCCGGGTTTTCCACTTTCAAGCGAATGCCGCTGGACAATTTAATGACGTAAGGGACGAATGGTCGGGCGTGCTGCAATGCGCGGATCCGCAGCAACCTACCTCCAGCCTCAGCCAACCCATGGAAAGTTTCAACAACATCAGATCTGTGCGAGGAATCTGCGCACGCTCTTGACGGCGGGCGACCTGTCGACCTGACCCTCAACGATGCCCAAGAACCGTCTCAAACCCTCACCCGCCTGCACTTGGGAGATCGGCGCACGTCAGCCGAGCGGCGCGCAGAACGGCGACGATGCCTTGGAGAAGTGCGGTCGGAGTCTCCGGACGCGCTTGCCGCCATGTGGCCGACGATATCTGCCACCTGGCAGTGAGGCAAGAGGGTTGGCGTCCCAGGCGCTACGCGCATGGCAAATCCTAGATGACAAATGACACACCCGGAAGGGCGTGCGCTCCCCGCCCGCATCGGCTACGCGAAGTGCCGGCGGGGCAGCCCGGTCGCGTTCGCGGCGTCGCCGAAGCGTTGCGGGCGGGCCGCGCCGCCGACGATTGTCCGGCGGGCCGACTTCGGGGTTAGCGGTCGCTTCAACCCGGTGGCTGCCTCGGCAGACGGGGCGTCTACCCCACACCGTCACACGTCAAGACCATTTTGGGACGGCTGCGCCGGAGGCGAACCGTACTTGACCGATCGAAAAGCGGAGCGCGGGCGTCCCGCCCGTTTTGGAGGCCGGGCGGCTCCTCGAGGAGGGAAAATCTCCCGCGCAGCAATCACGACGGGGGATGCCGCAAGCGTTCGGCAATCCAAAAGCATGCTCCAGAACCGGTTTAGGGGAACCGTTGCACCACGAAGTGGCGGGTCAACGCGCCCGTGTTAACCTCTTACGATAGGTCGAAGAAAAAGGCTCGTGCGGCCCGTGCCGAAATTCGCGAGGCGCTCAAAGCCGTCCACGTGCTCCCAGACGTAGACGGCTGGAAAGTAATGTAAGCCGGCCAAGACATTCAGACCTTTGCTGACCGGGAAACTGCGATTGACGCGGCAAAGCGTTCCGCAGCCTTGCAGGACGTGGGAGTTTTGGAGCACGGAGCGGGTTGCGTCGCCGAAGTTGAGTGACCCGGCGATTCTGCCGGTACCGGCCGTCTTCATCGATTGTCCTTTTGACGAGCAATACCGGCCGATTTTTGATGCGGTGATTTTCGCCGTCCACCGGTGCGGTTTTCGGGTTCGTTGCGCGTTGGAAGACGGCAACAGCGACGTGGTCCGGATCGACTAAATCGTTCGCCTCATCCGCGAATGCCACCTAGGCATCCATGCACGTTTTCCGTTTGGAGTTTGACGAAAGATCTCGTCCACGGGGCGCAGATGACGCGGAGCGGAAGACGGAGGAAGGAAACCGGCGGGGGCGCCGGTGTTCCTTTCCGGGCGGGACGCCCAGGCTCCCCTTGGCGGCGTCTCGTAAAACTCGCCTTGCCCTACCCCGGCGCTACGCGCATGACAAAGGTCAAATGGGTGATAAGGCGGGGATCCCTACCTTCCCTTTGTCTTTTTGTTCATTTCCTCTTCCGCTGTTTCCAATCTCCCTCGCCCATCGTTTGCATCAACCCGGAGCGGTCCAGCACAAAAGCGGTCTTGGTAAGGTTCGGGTTCATGTGAAGGAAAGTTCACAACCCTGGTAGGACGCCGGCGGTCCGAGAAGGTCTTACAGCTGAAGTTTGGCGGTAAGACATGCGAGGCATCGGCGGACAGCCTGGGTACGAACTTGATCCCTAAAACCCGAGCACAGCCAAACCCGGCACGCGGCGAAACTCGTCAACGTTTTTGGTGACCACCCTCATGCGATGCGCGAGTGCCGTAGCCGCCATCCAAAGGTCGTTGGTCCCGATGGGCGTGCCGGCGGCTTGCAGCGTGCTATGGCGCGCAAAGTCGTTGCCAATCTTGCCGGTCCGTGGCTGACCGGCCGCACGCGAGTTCACCCGCCACGGTGAACGTGATGAAAAAGGTCTCTTCGGAGTGCGCGGCGAGGAAGGCGTCAGCCGTTCGTGCGACTCCACGACGCGCTTCGCGTTCGGCCGTAATGACGAAACTGGTGCCGAGGATCAGGCCCACGGATCGTCCGGCGGTTGACCATGCTTAGCAACCAACTCCACACTGTCCAAGTAACGGGCGCTCACGCCGCTGCCGCGGCGGAAGTATTCGCGCAAGACGGCGCCGGTGACAGGCGCGTCTTCGAAACGAGACCGGCGCACGACCTCCGAGAACGATTCGCCTGGCCGTTTGGAAGCGCGCAGCTTTTCGCAAGCGTCCAGCTCCAAGGTGATCGTCTTGGTCGCCATGCACGGATGCTACACAAAAACGGCCTTAGGTCGAAGGTCCGAATGCTTTGCTGACGTCGGTGAGGCTCCGGCGAAATCCGTCGCTCGAACCGAGGGTGTTTGGCCGAGGTCGGCGGTTATCGGACGCCGGCGCTCCTTTCCGGGCGGGACGCCCAGGCTCCCCTTCGTGACCTTCTGTTCAACATCCGTGAAAAAGTGGGGGTCTGTGCGGGCGTGTGCACAAGGTTTGTCGCCCGCCGCGCGATGGGCCAACTTCCTGTTACGGACGAGCATCCGCGCTGCCCTCGTCGATCGGTCTGGGCGCCCGACCGTGCCAGCGTGCGTCGTTTGGTTTGCCGGCCGGCAACTGGAAACCGGCAACCCGCGCGCAGCGCCGTCAGCCCCCGATCCGTTGCAAGGCCCTCTCCGCCTGCGTGCCGAAATCCCGGTCGCGGCGCAGCGCCGTCCAGAGCGGCACCGCCGCCGGCCCGTCAAATCCCTCGAGCGCCTCGACCGCGGCTTGCCGGACGCTCCGCGGCCGGTTCGGGTCCAGGGCCGCGGCGAGGGTGCTCAACCGGATAGATTCCTCCCCATCGACGTCACCGAGCGCCTCGACGATCTCCGTTTGCAAGCCCGCGTCGGGCTCCTTCCCAAACCATTGGGAAAGGACCGAGGCACGGTCGAGGTTGCCGAGTTTTTCGGCGTCGGCCAGGAGGCGTTCCCGCCCGTCTGCGTTCTTCTCCGCGGCCAAGTCGGTGAGGACCGTCGCCGCCGGTTTGACCGGCGGCGTTTTCACCTTTGGGCGCAACACCCCCGGCGCGCTGACCGGCGGCTCTGGATCTTCCTCGGAAAGGGCCGGCAGACGCAGCGCAAGCGGGGCGCGAACATCATCCTCCACCCCGCCAACGCGCTTGGGAGCCGCGGCCGGTTTCCCGGCGGGCGTCGGTGGCGCTCCCACCGTCGGGGCCGCAGCCCCGGCGTTCTCCGCCAGCTTGACGTCGGGCGGCGCCAGAGTAGCGGCCGTCGGGCTGGACGTCTTGGCCCGATGGCATCCGCCCAGGACCAAGCCCAAGCTCACCCAGGCCGCCGCGGTCGTGGTGAAAGACGGCCTCACGGCGTGCCGGAGACGACCCAAATCCGCTGCGTGTCACCCGAACCGGAAAAGGCGTTGCCGCTCCAACCCGTTCCGGAAAACGTTCCGGCGACACCAAACGTGGTCGGCCCAAACTTGGCCTTCATGTAAAGGTAACTGGTGGAAAAATAGCCGGTGCCGATGTGCCCATAGTAGACGTTGCCGGCAAAGTCCATGTAGTAGGTGATTCCGCCGCTCACGCGGTTATTGGCATCGTACTGGATGAACATCAGGCCGGCGATCTCAAACGGGTTGGTGAAAAGGCCGACCCTTTGCGTCAAAACGACGTTGTAAACCACGTTCGTGCTGGCGTGCGCGGTTGCAGAGAAGTAGGCGGGTCCGGCGCTGGCCAGGGCCGCGGGGACCTGGGTGGCGGTGCCGCTGTAGAAGCTGGTTCCAAAGTTAGTGTCCAGGCCGATGGTGAAGGTGCCGTTGCGCGTCGCGACCGTCAGCTTGGGCGCACTGGCGTTGCTGGCATCGACCGTTGCTGGGTAAGGCTTCTGCGCGTCGTAGTCGAAGAAGCTGCCGGAATAGGCGGTGGTGCTGTTCGCGTTCAGTTTTAATTGCAAACGGCCGGCAAAGACAAAATCCGTCCGGAAGTTAGGTGAGACGACGTAACCGTAGACGTCGGAATCGACGGTGGCCGGAAGTGCCGCAGCGGCTGAGCCGTTGCCTACGAACAACGCGGCTGCCACAACCACCGCCAGGAACCATTCGCGTGATCTGATGTTTTTCATTGCAAACACACCTTGGATTGGTGAGTTGCGGCGAGGTTGTATCGGGAAGCTGGTAAAGCGTCTCTTACCCGAAAGGGTCTTATCCGAACGGGTGGCGGGGCGCGCCTCGCGCATGAAGATGACAAAGGCCAAAGGCCAAAAGAGCAGGTTAGGAAATCTTAAATTTTGGGCAATCACGCGCGATCTTGGCAATCCCTACCTTCCATCCCGGTCCGGGAACTCCACAAACGGGTTATAGACGTCGATGCTGTAAAACCAGACTTCGTCAGTGCCTACCCGGCTAGGGCCTCCTGCCCGACCAGGGCTGCCCGTCCGGCTTCGGATCTTTAGATTACCGAAGACCTTTTCGACATCGGCCATCGTGCTGACGCCTTGGAGCAACCGCGCAATCTTCGCTTCCTCAAAGCTTTCCGGACGGATGGTGTAGATGTAAACGGGGTAGGCCGTGACCCGGCCGCGCGCGTCGAACGGGATCGCCACGACGTCTTTACCGCGACCATGGTTGAACGGCGTCGGTTCCTCCACGGGCGCACGGCCCAACCCCCCACCCCACCAACGGCCCCAGTCCGACGCCCCCCCCCAAAACAC
>CAXUNV010000290.1:0-6303 GCA_964252355.1 uncultured Chthoniobacterales bacterium
CGACGGACCCCGCCTACTTCCGTTGGACGCAGTGGATCTTCCTGCAGCTTTACGGTTCGTGGTTCGACCCGGACCGAAAGCGGGCACGACCGATCGCGGAGTTGGAGGCAGCGCGCCGCCGTGAGCGCCCGGATGAGACCGAGGCCGAACGACGCGCCTTCCTCGACCGGCACCGTTTGGCTTACGTGAGCGAGGCGCCGGTGAACTGGTGCCCGGAGTTGGGGACGGTGCTCGCCAACGAAGAAGTGATCGACGGCAAAAGCGAGCTCGGCGGTTTCCCCGTCGTGCGGCGCCCGATGCGCCAGTGGATGCTGCGGATCACGGCGTACGCCGACCGTTTGGCTGACGAGTTGGACGGGTTGGACTGGCCGGACAGCATCAAGGCGTTGCAGCGCAATTGGATCGGTCGCAGCGAAGGTGCCGAGGTCCGTTTCCGGGTGGACGGCGGGGAAGAAGAGATCGTGGTCTTCACCACACGGCCCGACACGCTGTTTGGGGCGACCTACGTTGTCCTGGCGCCGGAGCACCCGCTGGTCCCGGCATTGACGACCGCCGCCCAACGCGACCAGGTCGCCGCTTACCAAGACCGGGTGTCGGCCAAGTCCGACCTGGAACGGACGGATCTCGCCAAAGAGAAGACGGGCGTCCCGACCGGTGGCCACGCCATCAACCCGGTCAACGGCGAGCGGATCCCGGTCTGGATCGCGGATTACGTGCTGGTGAGTTATGGCACGGGCGCGATCATGGCGGTGCCGGCCCACGACGAACGTGACCACGAGTTCGCCGAGCGTTTCGGTTTGGAGATCCGGCCCGTGGTAGAACCGCCCCGGCCAGTGGCGGGGTGCTACACCGGCGAGGGCGTGGCGATCAATTCGGGGTTTCTGGACGGGCTCGACACGGCGTCGGCCAAGCGCCGGGTCACCGCTTGGTTGGAAGAGCGCGGGGCGGGCCGCCGCACGGTCAATTACAAGCTCCGCGATTGGCTTTTCTCCCGTCAACGCTACTGGGGCGAGCCGTTCCCGATCGTGTGGCGAAACGGCGCGCACACCCCTTTGGGCGAAGGTGACCTGCCGATCGTCCCGCCGCCGCTGGAGGATTACCGGCCGACGGGCACGGTCGATCCGCCCCTCTCGAAAGCCAAGGACTGGGTGCAGCTTTCCGACGGTGCCATGCGCGAACTCAACACCATGCCCCAGTGGGCTGGGTCATGCTGGTATTACCTGCGCTACCTTTCGCCCTGGGACGATGCGCGCTTCGTGGATCCGGAGGCCGAACGCTATTGGATGGGCGGCGGAAAACCGGGTGGTGTGGACTTGTACATCGGCGGGACGGAACACGCCGTGCTGCACCTGTTGTACGCGCGTTTTTGGCACAAGGTGCTCCACGATTTGGGGTACGTGTCGACGCCGGAACCATTTCAACGGTTGGTGAACCAAGGCATGATCCTTGGCCAAGACAACCAGAAGATGTCGAAGACCCGGGGCAATGTGGTCAACCCAGACGACGTCGTCGCCGAGTACGGGGCAGATGCCTTGCGCCTCTACGAGATGTTCATGGGACCGCTGGAGGCGACCAAGCCTTGGAGCATGAGCGGTGTGGAAGGCGTTTATCGCTTTCTGGCGCGCGTCTGGCGCTTGGTGATGGAAGAGGGGCAAGAAGGCGATTGGCGGCTTTCCTCGTCGGTGGGGGAAGCGTCGTTCACGCCTGCGCAACGGAAGGTGGTGCATGCCACCATCAAGAAAGTGACGGAAGACCTGGAAGGGTTGGCGTTCAACACCGCCATCGCGCAGCTCATGGTCTGCACCAACGAGTTCACCGGCGCAGAGATCCGGCCGGTGGAGGCGTTGCAAACGTTGCTAACCTTGCTGAACCCGCTGGCGCCGCACTTGACCGAGGAGCTCTGGGCGCGGTTAGGAGAAAAGTTTCCGGCGGCTTTTCCGGGTCGCATCACAGACGGCGGTTGGCCGCAGTGGAACGCGGAATACCTCGCCGCGGATGAGGTGGAGATCGTGCTGCAAGTCAACGGCAAGGTGCGTGGTAAGTTGACCGTGCCAAAAGGCCTGGGGCGCGAAGAAGTCGAGGCGAGGGCCCTGGGTGAGCCGAAAGTGTTGGAGCACAGCGCGGGCAAGACGGTCCGCAAGGTCGTGGTCGTGCCGGACAAGCTTGTCAATGTGGTGGTGGGTTGAAGAGATTGCCAAGATTGCGCAAGACCGCGCGGGATTGCGCAAGATTGGCGGCCTTCTCAGCGAGAGTTACCCCAGGACCTTACCAACGGTGCGACAGGGTGGGGTAAACGCCCCGTCTGCCACGGGCGCGAACCCACCAGAGGCCGAGCCGTCTTGCTTTGGGCTGCCTTGGCGGCTTCTCGCAAGACTCGCCTTGCCCCGCCAAACTCCAGGTCGACCAACGTCTTCTGACGTTTCGGCCGACGTCCGGTTGTTCCTCCAATCTTGCGCAATCTCGCGCGGTCTTGCGCAATTTTGGCAATTCAAAAAGGAAAACCCGGCCCCTTTCGAGGGCCGGGTTTCCTAGCAATACGGTCGCTTCGTTTGCGGGAGAGACGACTTAGTAATCCATGCCGCCCATGCCGCCCATGCCGCCGCCCGGACCTGCCGGAGCAGCCTTCTCCTTCTCCGGCACTTCGGAGACGAGGGCTTCCGTGGTGAGCAGGAGCGCCGAAATGGACGCCGCGTTTTGCAACGCGCTGCGGGTCACCTTCGTCGGGTCGACGACGCCAGCCTTGACGAGGTCAACGTACTCACCGGTGGCGACGTTGTAGCCAACGTTGCCCTGCCGAGCCTTGACTTCCTGCACGATGAGGGCGCCTTCCCGGCCCGCGTTCGCCGCGAGCTGACGGAGCGGCGACTCCACGGCGCGCCGGACGATTTCCAGGCCGACCTTCTCGTCGCCTTCCAATTGAAGGGTGTCGAGGGCCTTCTGCGCGCGGATGAACGCCACGCCACCACCCGGAACGATGCCTTCCTCAACCGCGGCGCGAGTCGCATGCAACGCGTCTTCCACGCGCGCCTTCTTCTCCTTCATTTCCGTCTCGGTCGCCGCACCCACGTTGATCACGGCAACACCGCCGGCCAACTTGGCCAAGCGCTCTTGAAGTTTTTCACGGTCGTAGTCCGACGTGGTCTCCTCGATCTGGCGACGGATCTGGTTGACCCGGCCCTGGATGTCCGAGGAGGAACCTTCGCCCTCGACGATCGTGGTGTTCTCCTTGTCGATCGTCACGCGCTTGGCGCGGCCGAGGTCGTCCAAGGTAATGTTCTCGAGCTTGATGCCGAGGTCTTCGGTGAAGCAACGGCCGCCGGTCAACACCGCGATGTCTTCCAGCATGGCCTTGCGGCGATCGCCGAAGCCCGGCGCCTTGACGGCCGCAACCTGCAGCGTGCCGCGCAGCTTGTTCACGACGAGCGTGGCGAGGGCTTCACCCTCCACGTCTTCCGCAATGATCAGAAGCGGGCGACCGGCTTTCGCGACCTTCTCCAACACCGGCAGGAGGTCCTTGAGGCTGGAGATCTTCTTCTCGTGAATGAGGAGGTAAGCGTTCTCCAGCGAGGCTTCCATGCTCTCCGTGTTGGTCACGAAGTACGGCGACAGGTAGCCCTTGTCGAACTGCATGCCCTCAACGACTTCGAGGGTGGTTTCGATCGACTTGGCTTCCTCCACCGTGATGGTGCCGTCCTTACCGACTTTTTCCATCGCGTCGGCGATGATGTCGCCGATGGTCTTGTCCCAGTTAGCCGACACCGTGGCCACTTGGGCGATCTCGGTCTGTTCGGACACCTTCTTGGAGATGTTCTTCAGCTCCGCCGTGATCGCGTCAACGGCCTTCTGGATGCCGCGCTGCAAATAGGTCGGGTTGGCGCCCGCGGTCACGTTTTTGAGACCTTCGCGGAAGATCGACTCGGCCAACACCGTGGCGGTCGTCGTGCCGTCACCGGCGACGTCGGAAGTCTTGGACGCCACTTCCCGCACGAGTTGCGCGCCCATGTTTTCGTAGGCATCCTCAAGCTCGATCTCCTTCGCGACGGTCACGCCGTCCTTGGTGATCGTCGGACTGCCGAACTTCTTGTCGAGGATGACGTTGCGTCCCGAAGGCCCCAAGGTCGCCTTCACGGCTTTCGCCAGCTTCTCCACGCCGCGGAGGAGGGCCTGACGGGCCGTCTCGTCGAATTGCAATTGTTTTGCTGCCATAAAATTGAAAGTACTAACTTAAGATCTGCTCAGGGGATGAACTTATCCCAGGATGCCGAGGATGTCGTCCTCGCGCATGATAAGGTAGTTGTCGCCGTCGATCTTGATCTCGGTGCCGCCGTATTTGGAGATCAGCACCTTGTCACCAACCTTGACGTTGAAGTCGATCTTCTTGCCGCTGTCGTCCAGCTTGCCCGTACCGACTGCCACCACCGTACCCTCCTGCGGCTTTTCTTTGGCCGTATCCGGAATGATGATGCCACCTTTTTTCACTTCCTTCTCTTCGAGCGGCTGAACCAGCACGCGATCGCCGAGAGGCTTAACGTTGATTGCCATATGATCTTATCCTCCTTTTCGGTTGTTTTCACTCACCCAACGTCGCGGCGGCGAAGGATAGGGTCCGCACGCGACGTTGGAAATCTCAGTAGGTTAGCTGCTCCTAACTGACTCAACTACCCTTGCGCTTATCTTCGTCGACCACCTCAAAGTCGGCGTCAACGACCTTTTCATCCGATTTTGCATCGGTGCTGCCACCGGCGCCAGGTGCTTCCTCGGTCGGGCTTGTCCCACCCTTGGTCCCGGCTTGGGCAGCCGCCTGTTTGTAAAGGTCGGCGCTCACGGCCTGGAACTTCGACTGCAGTTCGTCCGTCGCCCGACGGATCGCATCGCCGTCGTTGCCGGCCAGCGCTTCGCGCACCCGCTTGATGGCGGCCTGCACATCTTCCTTACGGTCAGCGGGCAGTTTGTCGCCCAACTCGGTAACCTGTTTCTCGCATTGGTAAGCCAAGTTGTCCGCGTTGTTGCGCGCCTCGACCAGCTCGTAAGCCTTCCGGTCCTCCTCAGCGTGCGACTCCGCCTCCTGCCGCAGGCGCTCGACTTCGTCCTTACTCAAGCCGCTCGAACCCGTGATCGAGATCTTCTGCTCCTTGCCCGTGCCCAGGTCCTTTGCAGACACGTTCAGAATTCCGTTCGCATCGATGTCGAACGTCACCTCAATCTGGGGGACACCACGCGGAGCCGGCGGGATGCCATCAAGGTGGAAGGTACCCAGGTTCTTGTTGTCGGACGCCATGCGGCGTTCGCCTTGCAGGACCTTGATTTCCACGCCCGGCTGGTTGTCTGCCGCGGTCGAGAACACCCCGCTTTTGCGGGTCGGAATGGTTGTGTTCTTCGGGATCATCGGCGTAGCCACGCCGCCCATCGTCTCGATCGCCAGCGTCAGCGGGGTGACGTCGAGCAACAGCACGTCTTTGACGTCGCCGCGTAGCACGCCGCCTTGGATGGCCGCGCCGATCGCCACCACCTCGTCCGGGTTAACGCCCTTGTGCGGCTCCTTGCCGATCAGCTTACGCGCGGTCTCGATGACCTTCGGCATACGCGTCATGCCGCCGACGAGCACCAGCTCGTTGACGTCGCGCTCGCTCAACTTGGCGTCGGCCAAGCATTCCTTCACGGGGCGAATCGTCCGCTCAAACAAGCGGTCGGTCAGCTGCTCCAGCTTGGCGCGGCTAAGACGCTTCTGGATGTGCTTCGGACCCGTCGCGTCGGCCGTGATGAACGGCAGGTTGATCTCGTACTCCTGCGAAGAGGAGAGGGCAATCTTCGCCTTTTCCGATTCTTCCTTGATCCGCTGCAAGGCGTCAGACTGCCGGCTCAGATCGATGCCGGTCTCGGCCTTGAATTCGGAGATGATCC
Organism: uncultured Chthoniobacterales bacterium; assembly: GCA_964252355.1. Lineage (GTDB taxonomy): Bacteria > Verrucomicrobiota > Verrucomicrobiia > Chthoniobacterales > JAFAMB01 > CAXUNV01. Next base: position 5,902 of record CAXUNV010000290.1, read on the forward strand.
AGTCCATGAGGGCGTTGTCCCAGTCGTCACCGCCCAGGTGCGTATCACCGTTGGTAGCCTTAACTTCGAAAACGCCTTCGCCGATCTCCAGCACGGAGATGTCGAAGGTGCCGCCACCCAAGTCGTAGACCGCGATCTTCTCATCGCTCTTTTTGTCCAGACCGTAGGCGAGCGAAGCCGCCGTCGGTTCGTTGATGATACGAAGGACCTCAAGGCCCGCGATGCGGCCGGCGTCTTTGGTCGCGTTGCGTTGCGAATCGTTGAAGTAAGCCGGAACGGTGATGACGGCTTGCGTGATGGTTTCGCCCAGCTTGGCTTCGGCATCCGCCTTCAGCTTGCCCAAGATCATCGCCGAGATCTCCTGGGGCGAGAAGGTCTTGCGTTCGCCGCCCACCTCAACCT
>CAXUNV010000291.1:0-6298 GCA_964252355.1 uncultured Chthoniobacterales bacterium
GTCCCGTACGTCTCGCGAAACCGGGGGCGGCGGCAGCGGGTTTCTCATCGCTCCGGATGGCTTGATCCTCACCAACAGCCACGTCGTCCACGGCGCCACCCACATCGAAGTCACGCTTTCCGACGCCCGCACGCTTCCTGCCACGCTCGTTGGCGATGATCCGGATACCGACCTGGCAGTGGTCCGCATCGACGCTTCGAACCTGCCGTATCTCGCGTTCGCCAACTCCCGGCAGTTGCGGGTCGGCCAAATTGCCGTGGCCATCGGCAGCCCGTACGGATTTCAACAAACCGTGACGGCCGGGGTGGTGAGCGCCTTGGGCCGGACCATGCGCGCGCAATCGGGGCGCCTCATGGACGACATCCTGCAGACCGACGCCGCGCTCAACCCGGGGAATTCGGGCGGGCCGCTCGTCGATTCGAGGGGTCAAGTGATCGGCGTGAACACGGCGGTGATCCTTCCGGCTCAAGGCATTTGCTTTGCCATCGCCGCCAACACCGCCCAGTTGGTGGCCGGCTGGTTGATCCGCGACGGGGTCGTCCGGCGGAGTTACCTGGGGATCGCCGGTCAAAACGCCCCGCTGCACCCGCGCTTGGTCCGGCACCACCGGCTCGAGCGCGCCACGGGCGTGCTGGTGGCGGAACTTGAAGAAGGCGGCCCCGCCGCGGCGGCCGGCCTGGAACGCGGCGACCTGATCCTCTCGTTCCGGGGAATGCCCATCGCCTCCATCGACGACCTGCACCGGCGGTTGGTGGGCGACGAGATCGGTCGCGCGTCGGAATTGACGCTGATCCGTGGAACTGATCTTTTGACGCTGCGCGTCACCCCGCGGGAATTGCCGGGACGTCACGATTGACGGATGGCGCGGCCGCGAGCCGAGGGTTTCCCACGCGCCAGCCAAACACCACGTCCAATGAGCACACACCTACTCGACAGCCTGCGATGGCGCTACGCCACGAAGGGGTTTGATCCCGCAAGGAAGATTCCGGCCGACGTTTGGGCGGACTTGGAAACCGCGGCGATCCTGGCGCCGTCCTCCTACGGCCTGCAACCTTACAAGCTGGTGGTCGTCACCGACCAACCGACGAAGGAGAAATTGCAGCCGGCGGCTTGGGGCCAAGCGCAACTGGCGGCTTCCTCCCATTTGGTGGTGTTTGCGGCCCGCACGGACCTGTCGACGGCGTCCGTGGACCGGTTCATCACGCGGGCTGCTGAGATCCGGCGCGTGCCCAAAGAGTCGCTCGCGGGCTACCAAGGGATGATCAACGCTTTTGTGGAAAAACCGCCGGTCAACCTGGTGGATTGGGCGACACGCCAAGCGTACATCGCGCTCGGCTTCTTCCTGGCGGCGGCGGCCGATGCTCGGGTTGACGCCTGCCCCATGGAAGGTTTTTTGCCGGACCAGTTCGACCAAATTCTGGGGCTCAAAGCTAAAAACCTACGGTCGGTGGTCATCGCCACGGCAGGTTACCGTTCGCCGGAAGACAAGAACGCCGGCTTGGCCAAGGTGCGCTGGAGCCGCGAAGAGTTGGTCGAACGCGTGTAAGCGACGGGGAGGGCGGCCCAACCCGGGAAGGCCGGTGCTCGGGCGCTCCGCGCATCGCAAATGGCAGATGGGCTAGCTAAACGGACGCACCTTGGGTTTTCTGCGCGGGGTGAACGGCGACGATCAGGGTGCTGCGGGGAAACCGTCCGATGGGGATGCCGCCCTCCCGCCGCCCTCGCCACCGTCGGCGTTGTCGCCCGTACCTTTTCGGCGCTCACGCCACCGTCGGGTGGCTGCCGCGGCGACGGTTTCCATCCTGCTGCTCTACGCGGGTTTGTGCCGATGGCTGTTTACGACCGACGCCATGAACGATTCCGGCGGCGTGGTCTCCTTGGCGTTTGTCTGCAGCGTGCCGTTCACCCTTGGCGTCCTCAGCGTCGGCATTGGCCGTTCGCTTGGCAGCGACAGCTGGGACCGCTACGCCGTCTTTTGGCCGTTCGCAGTGTTGACCGTCGCGCTGGTCATTTGCCTCATCCTGCAGTGGGAAGCAGCCATCTGCGTCTTGATGGCTGCACCAATCCTTTACTTCTGGGCGTTTGTGGGCGGGACGGTGGCCCACGTGCTTTTGCCGCGAAACCGCGACGACCGGCGGCTGCTCCTCACGTTTGCCGTGTTCCTGCCGTTGCTCGTGGCCCGTTTGGAAGGCGCCTTGCGCTGGCCAACCGAAATCAAAGCCATCGAAAACTCCGTGACGATCCAGGCGCCGGCCCAACGGGTCTGGCCGGAAATCACCAGCGTCCGGGCGATCCCGCCCGAACAGATTTCGACCCGGTGGATTTACTTGGTCGGTTTTCCCAAACCAATCAGCGCAACGCTCGACCGGGAAGGTGTGGGCGGGGTGCGCACGGCCACCTTCGAACGCGGGGTTTCGTTTTTTGAGACGGTGACCACCTGGGAGCAGCTGCACACCCTGGCCTTCACCATCCATGCCGACCCGAACTTCATCCCGCACACGGCTTTCGACCAGCACATCATCGTGGGCGGTCGCTTCTACGACGTCCTGGACGGGATCTACGAGATCGAACCCGTCTCCGCGGCGTCTTGCCGCCTGCACCTCACCAGCCGTCATCGGCTCGGCACCCGGTTCAACGCTTACGCGGGTTGGTGGAGCGAATGGATCATGGACGAGATCCAGGGTTCCATCCTCGAAGTGATCCGCCGGCGCGCCGAAGGGGGCTGCGCCGCCGCGTCCGACCCAGCGGATCGCCATCGTCCCCGCCCGCAGCGCGACGGCTGCGCGGGGCAGGACTTGCCATTTGGGGACCGGTTGCCTCCGCGCAGCGTGGCGGGCCAAGCCGCCAGTCACGGGTGAGCGGCGACCAGCAGCGCGCCGCCGGTTTTACCCGCGCCAGGGCCACGGCCGCGCCACGAAGGTTTTCATTGATTGTGCCGGGGCGCCAGTTTCAGAGTGCGGGCATGAAGATCGCGATTGGCTCTGATCACGCCGGATTCCGGTACAAGGAGAAGATCAAAGAGATGCTGACCGCCGAGGGGCACGAAGTGATCGACTTCGGGACCAATTCCGAGCAGGCGACGGACTACCCGCTGTTCATCCGGCCCACGGCGGAGGCGGTGGCCCGCGGGGAAGCGGAGCGCGGGATTGTCCTCGGCGGTTCCGGCAACGGCGAAGCCATTACGGCCAACAAGGTTCCTGGCATCCGTTGCGGTCTTTGCTGGACGGAACAAGTCGCGATTTGGAACCGGGCGCACAACGACGCAAACGTCTTGTCGCTCGGGGAGCGGACCATCTCGGCAGAGGAGGCGCTGCGCATCGTCAAAGTCTGGCTGGCCACCCCGTTTGAAGGCGGACGCCATGTGCACCGCATCGCGCTCATCGAACACCCGGAACTCGCTTCCCAAGCGCCGGCTTCATGACGTTTGAGGCACAGATCCGCGCCGCGGAAGGGTACTCCGAGCTTGGCCTGCAGGCCGAGGCTTTGGCCGAGCTCGACTCGTTGACGGACGAAAACCAGGAGCGTGCCGAAACGCTGCGGACGCGGATCACCATCGTGCTGAAACTACGCGCTTGGGCCGACGCGTCGCGGCTAAGCGAGCGCATGTGTGAACTCTACCCGAACGAGAGTTTTGGGTTCATCCACAAAGCGTACTGCCTCCACGAGCTCGGTGAGACGGCCGAAGCCAAACGGGTGCTGCTCGACGGTCCGGCCGGCCTTCTGGAAGAGCCCACTTACTATTACAACCTTGGCTGCTACGACGCGATCCTCGGCAACCTGGATTCTGCGCGGGCGTACCTTCGTGCCAGCTTTCGCCTGGACAAATCTTTCCGTGAACTTGCCAAGACCGACCCTGACCTCGCCTCCATCCGCGACTCGCTCTGATGGACCTGGACCTGTTCAGGGAAGAGTTCGACCGGAACTTCCGATCGCGGGGTGAACTGGGCGCGTCGGCTTCCCTTCTGCGGAACGAAGGGCCCGGCCTGCGGTTGGCCGCAGGTTGGCAGGATCGGCAGCAAACCGTTCCGTGGACGGCGGAAACCCCGGTTTTATTCTGGTCGGCGACGAAGGGTTTGGCATCGGCCTGCCTCCTCTACGCCTGCCACCGCGCCAACCTCGAACTGGACGGCCCCGTCGCGGAAGTCTGGCCCGAGTACGCCTGCGCGGGCAAAGAGGGTACCACGTTCCGACAAGTGCTCAGCCACCAAGCGGGTCAGCCGGCGTTGCGCGTGGACGGCCTGACGGTGTTTGACCACGTAGGGGTGGCTGGCGCCTTGGCCGCGCAAGCCCCCTTCTGGCCTCCGGGAAAGGCCCACGGTTACCACGCGCGGACCTACGGCTATTTGGTAGACGAGCTGGTACGACGGATCACCGGCCGGCAGCTTGGCACCTATTTCCGGCAAACTTTTGGCGAGCCGCTAAAGCTGGATTTGTGGATCGGGGTACCCCCCGAACTCGGCGCGCGCGTCGCGCCGATCCACGCTCCGCGCCACGCCCGCCAGCCCTCTGCGGAAGACCCGTTTTACGCCGCGCTCCAAGACCCCGGTTCGTTGAGCGGTCGCGCCTTCTCGACTCCTGGCGGCCTAAAGATCCCCTCGTCGATGAACGCCCTCGAAGCTCGCACCCACCCCCTGCCCTCGTTCGGCGGCATCGGCACGGCCGACGCCCTGGCCCGCTTCTACCAGCTGCTCTGCGCACCCAACGACTTCTTTTCCGGGGAAGTTCTCCGGGAAGTTTCTACCCCGGTCGCGTCCGGTCTCGACGAGGTGCTCCGCCTGCCCACGGCTTTCAGCGCCGGCTTCATGATGGATCCGGTCGGCGAGGGCGGGGAAAAAATGCGCGAGATTTTCGGTCCGTCCCGTCGCGCCTTTGGGCAACCCGGGGCCGGAGGTTCGCACGCTTTTGCCGACCCCGAAGGTGGCCTCGCGTTCGCGTACGTGATGAACCAGATGGAGCCGGGCTTGTTTCCGAACGACAAGGCGCTCTCTTTGGTCGACGCCGTTTATGTTCACCGCACACCACGCTGAGTTTGCCGTCAAAACGCGGGGCAAGGGCACCCAAGACATCACCCCACAGGTCGCCCGGGTCGTGGCCGACAGCCGGGTGCGCACGGGTCTGGCCACGGTCTTTCTCCGGCACACCAGTGCAAGTCTGATCATCTACGAAAACGCCGACCCGACGGCGCGTCGTGACCTGGAGGGCTTCATGGACCGTTTGGTGCCCGAGAATCAGAAGGAATTCGTCCACACTTTGGAAGGTCCGGACGACATGCCCAGCCATTTGCGCACGGTCCTCACCGCCACCTCGTTGGGCGTGCCGGTGGCAGGCGGGAAGTTGCAACTGGGCACGTGGCAGGGCGTGTTCCTGTTCGAGCACCGGGACGCTGGCTCCACGCGCGCGGTCGCCGTCTCGGTGATCGGCGAATGAACCTGACGCCGACCGACCCCGTGTTGGTCGTCTCCGACCTGCACCTCGGCCACCGAGCCTCCAGCGTGCGCGACGTCAATCGTTTGCAGACGTTGGTGGCCCCGTTCCGAACCGCCATCTTCAACGGGGACACCGCAGAGATGCGGCACGCCAGCGACCGGCCGCTGGGGCGCAAAATGGCCGGCGACTTGGCTCGGGTCTGCCATCGCGCCGGTTGCAAGGCGATCTTCATCAACGGCAACCACGATCCAACGATTTCCGACCTAAACCATTTGGACCTGCACGACGGTGCCCTGCTGGTGACCCACGGCGACATCCTCTTTCTCGGGGTGGCGCCCTGGAGCCGCGACGCGAAGCATTACCTTTCCGCCCACCGCCGTTTTCTGGCCGAACTTGGCGAGGATGCCTACGGCGATTTCGAGAAACGCTTGCTGGCCACGAAGAGGGCGTCTATCGAACTGCAATTGCGGGAGAGGCCGCTCACCCGCGGGCCTTTGCCTGGGTTAAGCCTGATTGCTCACCAGCTCTGGCCTCCCCACCGACCGTTCAAAATTGTCCACGCTTGGCAACGGACGCCTACGCTCGCCGCGGAACTCACCGCTTTTTTTCGGCCGCAGGCAAGGTTCACCCTGATTGGCCACACCCATTACCCAGGCATCTGGCGTCGCCATGACCGCACGATCATCAACACCGGGGCTTCCCTGCGTTGGATGGGTGCGCTCGGGGTGATCATCGAAGGCAACCGCTTGGAGGTGAGAAGCCTTCGCCGGCAGAACGGCGGCTTGAGCCTCGGTAAGATCCAGGCCGCGTTTCGCATCACCTGAAAAGGTGGAGTTCCGGGTTTTGGGCGGGAACCCGCGGGCGACCGGGC
>CAXUNV010000292.1:0-6297 GCA_964252355.1 uncultured Chthoniobacterales bacterium
GGCGAGCGTGGCGGCGGCGACCGGCGGAGCCACGGCGCTGCTGACGTTCCCGCAGCCGTGGGCCGGGTTGGCCTGCGGGGCGGCCGCGCAGGTCCGGTTGCTGTGCAACCTGCTGGACGGCATGGTGGCGGTGGAACACGGGCGCGGGGGCTCGTTGGGACCGCTTTACAACGAGGTGCCGGACCGGGTTTCCGACGCGCTTTTCTTGGTCGCTTTGGGCTACGCCGCGGGTGTGGGGCCCGTTGGCTGGTTCGCCGCCCTTGCCGCCCTAGGGACGGCTTACCTTCGTCTGCTCGGCGGTGCCCTGGGCGGCGCGCAGGATTTCCGGGGCCCGTTGGCCAAGCCGCAGCGCATGGCCGTGTTGACAGGGGGTTGCGTGGCCGCGGCGGGTGAAGGCCTGTTCTCGGGCACGCACTTCTCCTTAGTGGTCACGACGCTCGTCATCGCCGCCGGATCGCTGGTCACGTGCGTCACCCGTTTGCGGGCCCTGGCGCAAAGCTTGCAGGCACGGAGGAACGCTTGAACGCGGAAACGGTTTTGGCCTGCGGGACGCGTCTGTGGATCGGGGCGCGGGTAGAACGGCAAATGCCCGCCCTTCCCAGGCGGGGTAAGCAGATCTTTTTTGCCAACCACACCAGCCACTTGGACACCCTGGCGCTGTTGGCGGCGTTGCCCAGGGATTTGCGGGAGGTGACGTCGCCGGTGGCGGCGCGCGATTACTGGGGTGCCAACCCGGTGCTGCGCGGGGTGGCCGGCGGGCTGTTGCGCGCCGTCTTCGTGGACCGCCGCGTGCGGCCGGGACAAGACCCGCTGCGGGAGGTACGGCAGGCGCTGCAGGCTGGGCGTTCGCTCATCTTGTTCCCGGAGGGAACGCGTCGCGCCGAACGAGTGCCGGGGCCGTTCAAAAGCGGTTTGTACCGGCTGGCTCGGCTGTTCCCCGAGGTGGATCTGGTTCCGGCGTACCTAGGAAACCTGTATCGCGCCATGCCGAAAGGATCGCTCCTGCCCGTGCCGTTGACGGCGACGGTCCATTTTGGTGAACCGATGCGCCTACGTTCCGGTGAAACCAAGCCCGCGTTCCTCCAGCGCGCCCGCGAAGCGGTGATTGCCCTGTCATGAACGCCCTGTTCAACCCCGGTCCGCGCGGGCCGTTGTGCGGGGTCTTCGCCGGCGTGCTTCTGCTCTTGGGGGCGGCGTCGGTCGTGACCGCCCATTTGAGGCGACGTTTGGAACCCGGGGCAGATGCCCGCAAAACGAAAGTGGTGGCCAACCTCGACGCCCGGGTGCGGGCTTGGTGGGGGATGGTTGCGGTCCTCGGGTTTTCCTTCCTTTTGGGTTCAGGCGCCACGCTGACGGTCTTTGCCGGGAGTTCGCTGATGGCGTTGCGCGAGTTTTTGTCACTAAACGAGACGTTACCAGAAGACCACTCGGCGCTGTGCGTCAGTTTCTTCCTGGTGTTGCCCCTGCAATACCTGCTGGTGGGGATTGGGTGGTACGGGTTGTTCGCCGTCATGATCCCGGTCTACGCGTTCTTGATCGTGCCGGTGTTCGCGGTCCTGCAGCAGGAGACGTCACGGTTTTTGGAGCGGACGGCGAAAGTGCAATGGGGGGTGATGCTGACCGTCTACTGCGTGAGCCACGCGCCGGCGTTGCTCCTCCTGAACATCCCTGGGTTTGCGGGCAGGAATGCCTTGCTGCTCTTTTACCTCGTGTTTGTCACGCAGATCAGCGACGTGCTGCAGTACGTTTTTGGCACGTGGTTGGGCCGGACGCCGGTAGCGCCAGCGGTGAGCCCCGGCAAAACGGTCGAAGGATTGCTGGGTGGTGGGCTTGGCGCGGTGGCTTGCGGGACAGCGCTCTGGTTTTTGACGCCGTTCAACCCGTGGCAGGCGTGCGCCCTTTCCGCGGTGGTCGTTCTGTTGGGCTTTGCCGGCGGGTTGGTGTTGTCGGCGGTGAAGCGGAGCTTAGGCGCCAAAGACTGGGGTACGTCCATCGCGGGACACGGCGGGGTGTTGGACCGGCTCGATTCACTGACGTTTTCCGCGCCGGTGTTCTTCCATTTGGTGCGGTTTTTCTTTGCGACGTAGGCGGACGCTGCGCGCATGACAAATGGCAAATGAAAAATGGAAGATGAAGCATACCGGCCTCCCGCGGATGGTGGGCGTTCCGCCTGCCCCTGTTCGGCATTTTCCATTTGTCATTTGCCATCCGTCATTTTGCCCGCGCGGAGCGCGACGGATCCTCCGAGGCTGATGACCAGGCCGCAAGCGGCGACCGCCCCCAAGGCGGTGCGCAGGCCGAAGGCGTGCGAGAGGAAACCGATGACGGCGGGGCCGACGAGAAATCCGAAGTAGCCGAGGGTGGTGACGGTGGCGATGCCGGGTCCAGGACCAAGTTGGCGGTTACGGCCGGCGGCCCCGAAGAGGATGGGTACGCCGTTGGCTAGACCAAAGCCGGTCAGGGTGAAACCGACGATCCCGGCGGCCGGAGTGTGCAGGACCAACCCGGCGACCATGCCGGCGGCGACCAAGAGGCCGCTGACCTGCAAGACGTGGGGCGGTCCGAACCGTCGCGTGACGCGGTCACCAAGCAGACGCCCGCAGGTCATCGCCAGGGAGAACGCGGCGTAGCCCGTGGCCGCCTGCCCGGGCGCAGCGCCGAGGGAGGTCCGGAAATAGACCGTGCTCCAGTCGGCGATGGCGCCCTCGCCGAACAGGGCGAGGAAGGCCAAAGCGCCCAAAAGCAACAGTTCCGCCGTTGGCTGAAACCTCCGCCGGCCGGGAGGGCGCCCGACGTCGGGCAAGAGGTGACGGCGACCGATGATGGTCGACGCGAGCATGAGGCCGGCGCCGAGTGGCAGGGTGACGTGGGGTGGCCAGCCGGCGTGGAGGGCTGCCGCGGTGAGCAGGGCGCCGAGTAGCGCCCCCAGACTCCAACACGCTTGGAAAGAGGCGTTGATCGGGCAGCCCCAGGCGTTTTCGACGGTCACGGCCTGGGCGTTGATCGCGACGTCGAGGGCCCCCTTGGCGGCGCCGAACAGGCCCGCGACCAGCACAAAAACCGGGAACCTCGGTGCGAACGCCACCACCCCCAGGGTGCCGAGGTAGATGGCGGCGGCAAACCGGGTGACGACGCGACTGCCGCATCGCGAGATCGCCTGTCCGGCCAAGGGCATGGTGACGACCGATCCCACCACCAAGGCGCCGAGGGCGAAGCTCAACCCGGCATCGTCGACGCCGAACCTTTCTCGGAACGCCGCCAAGTGGGCGGCCCAAAGGCCAAACCCGAGACCGTCGACGGTGAAGAAGAGGTGGGTGGCGGCGCGCGCCGGCCAGAGGCTTCGGAAGCCGGGTTGCCGGCGGGTGCCGGGCGTCAGCGTGGCGTGCATGAAGAAACGACCACCCCACGCGCTCATTCTTCCAATGGAACGAATTGATCGTGGCGATTACCTTTGGGAATGGAAGTCCATCAGCTGCGGTCGTTCGTGGCGCTCGCGGAACGCCTGCATTTCGGCGAAACCGCCAAGGCTTTGCACGTGAGTCAACCAGCCCTCACCAAGCGGTTGCGCCAGCTGGAGAGCGGGGTCGGCGCGCCCTTGCTGGAGCGTGGACGGCACGGGGCGCGGCTGACCGGCGTCGGCCGGCTTTTTCTGCCGGAGGCCCAGGCGCTGGTCCAGGCGTGGGATGCGGCGGAAAGGCGCATCCAGCGCGCGGCTGCGGGCGACCTTGGCACGCTACAGGTCGGGTTCGGCTTCCACACCTACGAACTCGTGCCGCGGGTGGTGGCCCGTCTGAAGAAGGCCGCACCGGGCGTGCACGTCTGCCTGCGCGACATGTCGACAGGTGAGCAGGTGGCGGAACTCCAGGCCGGCACGCTCGACGTCGGGTTCGTCCGCCTGCCGGTCGGTCCGGGTCTGGAGACGTTGCCCGTCGTGGAAGATGAATTGGTCGTGGCGAGCGCGCGTACCCTCCCCGCGTCTCCTGGACAGTTCCGGTTGAAGGCCTGCGCGGAGGACCCGTTTGTCCTGTTGTCCCGGCAGCGGTCGCCGACGTTCCGGCGGCATGTGGAGCGGCTCTGCGCCAAGGGTGGTTTCGCGCCCCGGGTGCTGCAAGAGACGAACGACATCCCCACGTTGCTGGCGCTGGTGCGCGCAGGCATCGGCTTGGGCTTTGTGCCACTCTCGGCATGTCGACCCCGCCCGGTGGGAATCCGGATCCATCGGTTGCGCGACCGCGAGGCGTGCTGGCCTGTGGGCGCGGCTTGGCGGGCAGGCGAAACGTCGCCACTGCGGGAACGTTTCTTGACGATGTTGCGGCGGGAGGCGGGCGCGGGCGCTGCGCGCATCGCCGGTCGCAAATAGCCGGTCGCAAACCGGAGGGTGTTCCAAAACGGGCGGAGGCTGGCGGTGGTGGGATAACTAAAAGAGGGGTTCAGCGCGGAAGCCGACGGGATGGGACCAGTCGCGGCCGGGCGGATGGCGGGAAGGATCACCTGGGCCGTCCTCCAAGCCGCCGGAGTGGTGGTGCCGCCGTCACGCGCCGGCAGGGCGGGCGAGCGTTGAATGCCTCCGCGACCTCGGCGGGGGTTGTTCTGGGACCGGTCCGCAGGAACCCGGCGAAGACGATCTTCGTCCCGGTCGGCGCCGGAACCATTGCAAAATGACCGTCCCTCAAAAGTCGTGAAGCTGGGAGATGGTGAAGGCGATGGCCACGCCGGCATGTTGACGGCGCCAATACTCTTCGGACGGTTCGCCGGTCCAATCGTCCAAGATCACGGCGTCGCCGCCCAGTTTGGCGGTGAGCGCCTGGAGGCGGCGGTAGTTGCCCAGGGGTTCGGATGCGCGGGCGGCGGGCGAGGTGACCGTGCCGACCTCGACGTAGGCCCGGGCGGGCGGGGTGCTGAGCACCGCGATCTCCTCCGGGCAACGGCGGTTCTCGTAGGCAAAATCGTTCCTTCGCCAAGTGCAGCAACCAGCCAGCGCCAAGGCCAGGATCGCGCACGTCATCCCGATGGTAAGGAGGGTCCGCACAACGGATTCCTAACAGAGGCGCAGGCGGTTCGTCCAGGGGTTCGCGGCGGGTGACACTGCGCAAGGTTGCCAAGATCGCCGTGACTGCCAAAATTTGCGGCGGCGACGGCCGTGGGCCTGGTTTGAAGCCGGGGGGTACGCGCGGGGGAAACCGGGTTCCGGGCCGGATCAATGGGTCGATCGACGGAACCAAGGATGGCTGCTCCGTCACCGCATCTGCCCGACTTCCGAGCACGAAGATCACCCGGCGTAAAGTCGTCCTTGGCCGATGGGCGGGGCAGGTTGCAAAGTCGTCGCGCATGCGCGCGTCGCCCCGCCGCCGTCGGACGTCCCTGCCCACCATCTGGTGGGAGCGGGCGCAGGTCCCGTGGTTGGGCGACCGGACGGTGACATTAACTTTCGACGACGGCCCCAACGTCTCGGGCGCGACCACGGCGCGGCTCTTGGAGACGTTGGCGCGCGCGGGGGTGCAGGCGGCGTTCTGCGTCACCGGTTACGCCGCCGAACGGGCCCCCGAGCTGGTCCGTCGCGTGCGGGACGACGGACACCTGTTGGCGAACCACACGTACGGTCACCGCGTCGAGAGTCTGCTGCGCACGCGCGACCTCAATGACGAGATCCGGCGGTGCGACGAAGCCATCGGCCGCGCGTTGGGCGATGAAAATCACCGGAGTCGATGGTTCCGGCCACCCTACGGATGGGTGACCCCGGCGGTGCGCACCTGTGCCGCGGCGCGGGGGTTGCGGGTCTTGCCGATCACGCATTTTGCGTTCGACACTTGGTGCACCCGCCGGGGGGCGCCGGGGTTGGTAAAGGCGCACGTGCGCGTGGCCCGACGAGACGGCGCCGGCATCTTCGTCATCCACGACGGACTCGTCCGGTTTCGGCCGTTCGACCGAACGTGCGACCTCCTGCCGGGGAACGATCGGTCCTGGGTGCCTGGGGCGGTGGGGTCGCTCATCGCGCGGTTGCGCGCGGAAGGGTTCGGCTTCGCGCTGCCGCCGGCAGGCTAGGTTCCGCGTTCCGAGTTCCGCGTTCCGCGTTCCGAGGGGGAGGGTTGAACAGAAGGGCGCGAAGGAAACGAAGGGGAGCGATGCCTGCAGCCGCCACCACCTGCGAAAGGTAGCAACGGTGTTTTTCCTTACGTTTTCACGGGGCGTTGGGTCGGGTGCGGTCCGGGGGATGGCCCGGGCCGTCCCGGCGCGCCCGCCCCAAGCCGGCATAAACTCGCTCGCGCTCGGCCCCGCGGGGCGCGGGGCGCTTTATTC
>CAXUNV010000293.1:0-6286 GCA_964252355.1 uncultured Chthoniobacterales bacterium
GCGCCGATCTCCGGCGGCTCAAGCGCCGGTCCGGAGGTGGCGGTGGCCTCCGGGCTCACTTCGCTCGCGCTCGGCACCCACACCGCCGGTTCCGGCCGCGTTCCCGCGGCGATGAACAACCTGATCGGGCTGAAGCCGACCCGCGGCATCCTGAGCACGGCCGGCGTGGTGCTGGCCTGCCGTTCGCTCGATTGCGTCAGCATCTTCGCCCTGACCGCGCCCGATGCCCAAACGGTGCTGGAGGTGGGCGTCGCCACGGATCCGCGTGACCCTTACTCCCGGCCCTTCACGCCTGCCGACGCCCGCTCGTCCACGCCAGCTCTCGGGTATTTGGAAGACCTCTCCCTGCTCGAGCCTGTGTTCCACCCGGTTTACCGCGGGTGCGTCGAGAGGTGGCAAACGCTCGGCCACTCCTGCCGACCGATCGACGCCACACCGTTTCTCCGCGCCGCCAAACTGCTCTACGAAGGGGCCTACCTGGCCGAGCGATATGCCGCCGTCGGCGCGTTCATCGAGGCAAATCCGGGCGCGGTGCATCCCGTGGTCCGCGACATCATTTTGGGCGGCCGGCGGTTTTCGGCCGCGGAGGCGTTCCGAGACCACTACGCCCTGGAGGCGTTGCGGAAGGAAACCGTGACCGTCTGGACCGAGGTTGAGGCACTCGTGCTGCCGACCGTGCCGGCCGCTTACCGGGTAATCGAGGTGCTGGCGGATCCCGTGCGGCTCAACTCGCGACTCGGCACGTTCACCAACTTCGTAAACCTCCTGGATTTGTCGGCTCTGGCGCTACCGACCCCGCGCCCGGCGGGTGACCCGCCGTTCGGCGTGACCTTGGTCGGACCTGCGCAGGCAGATGGGCTTTTGCTCGCGCTCGGCGACAAGTACCTCCGCGCCACCCAGCCGCCGCTTGGGGGGACCGCGAACCCCTACCCGCAGGACGGACGCACCTTGGAACTTTCGGTGACGCCGACCGTGCGCCTCGCGGTGGTCGGGGCGCACCTCTCCGGGTTCCCACTAAACGGCCAACTGACCTCTCGCGGGGCGACCTGCGTCGGCCCATTTGAGACCGCCCCCGCTTACCGGCTGTTCGCCCTGCCCGGCGGACCGGTGCCCAAACCGGGTCTGGTCCGTTATGGCCCTGGCCAGGGCAAACCGATCGCCGTTGAAGTGTGGGAGCTGTCACCGGCCGCGTTCGGGTCGTTCGTGAACGAGGTTCCCCCGCCATTGGCCATCGGCAGCGTGGAACTGGCGGGTGGCGTCTGGGTTAAGGGATTCCTCTGTGAGTCATGGGCGACCGCCGAAGCTACCGACGTCACGGAGTATGGCGGGTGGCGCGCATACCATCAAGCGCTGGGGGAGGGGGTAGCACCCGCGCCGCGCAGGTGAGACGGCAGCACCCCTTTGGGAGCGGCGGCGCGGCGCCGGCAGCTGACATGGCGCGACGCGAGGGGCGGGAAGGCAACGATCGGTGAGGCGTGTAGCCGCCCGAGAAGATAACTCCTGCTACACAGTTGGCATCAAGTCTGCTGAGCATTGCGGTAAATCCATATTTACTAAGTTTTCGGCAAAAATGAACAGCCTGCAACAGGATGGACCGTTCCAATTTCGGCGTCGCGGCACGTGTGAAGAGGCCAGGTGGACCCGGCTGAAAATCGCTTTGCGCACGGGCAAGGGTGGCGTCTACGCGGTCGAGCGGTTTGAACCCCTGGTGACGTCGGCGATCGCTTTCCTGCGCGACCAGGGCCGTTACTTTCGTCGCCTTGGCCACGAGGTGGTCAGCTTGGAAGTAACCCAGGCAAACGGTTTCGAACCGCGGCGACTGCTTGACCCTGAACCGTCGCGCTACTGGCGAGGGGACGGCTTTGAGCTCTTCGTCAACTTGGGGGTCGGTGCGCCCGCCCCGGAAGCGGTGCTCTGCCAACTGCTCCGGAGCGATTGACGCCCGCCCGGTTTGCGCCAGAACCTCCTTGGTTTGTGGTCGCCGCGGATTCTGGGTTGCGGCCGCCTGGACTCGGCGAGACGATGTCAGGATATCCGGGGGGGTTCAGTGGCGCAGCCGGAGTCGCGTGGCATGTCTGCTCCCATAAACCCGATCGACTGGCGCGAGCGCGGCGTGCGGGTGGTGCGCGCGCACGAGTTCGACGTCAACACGCCGCAGACGCCGGGCATGAGCCGTGCCGCGGCGATCGACCACGCGCGTACGGGCGCGACAAAACTCTGGGCGGGCACCGTCGACATTTCGCCCAACGCCAAGACGGGGGCGCACCACCACGGTGACCTCGAAAGCGTGATCTACGTGGTCAGCGGCCGTGCCCGGATGCGCTGGGGTGAAAGCTTGGAGTATGTGGCCGAGGCCGGGCCCGGCGACTTTATTTACGTGCCGCCGTTCGTACCGCACCAAGAGATCAACGCCGACCCGGCGCGACCCCTCAGCTGCGTGCTGGTGCGCAGCGGTCAGGAGCCGGTGGTGGTCAATCTCGACATCACGCCGGCAGAACTGCCGGAAAACGTCTACTGGGTGGACGACCTGCACCCGCCCGGGAGGGAAGTGGGGTAGGCGCTCCCTGCAGGCAAAATTCCCGACGGTGGACGGCCGATGCGGCGGTCGCCTGAGGGAAGACGCCGGCCGGGTCTTCGCCCGACCGGGTCACCCGTGCGGTCTGCCGCCGGTTGACCACCCGGCTGCCGTTCCAGTACCGTCGCGGCCATGCGTCTTTTCCTGGCGTGCGCGCTGCTAGGTTCCTGGCTGATGATTCGAACGCTTCCCGCCGCCCCCAGTGAAGACGCCCGAGCGGAACGCCTGCGCACGCTGACGGAGACCCGCAACTTCTCCTTGGGCCGGCCCGTGCATGCGCAGCCCACCGAAGATGGGGCGGCGGTGCTGTTTCTGCGGGCTTTGGGGCCGCGGGATCCGCGGTTGGCTTTGTGTGAATTCCAGGTCGCATCCGGCCAGACGATCGAGCTGCTCCGGCCGGACGCACCGCAGCTTGGTGAGGCGCGGGAGCTGAGCCTGGAGGAGAAGGCCCGCCGCGAACGCTCCCGAACGGCGGTCGGCGGGTTCACGACGTTTCTCCTGTCACCCGGGGGTGCAGACGTCTTGGTGCCTTGGGCCAACCGTTTGTTCCTGCTCCATCGCGCCGATCGCAAGGTGCGTGAGCTCCAGGCAGGCGAGGGATCGCCCATCGACCCGCAGTTTTCCCCGGATGGTTCGGCGATAGCCTACGTGCGCGGGGCGGACCTTTACGTCTACGACCTTCAGACGAACCGAGAACGCGCCGTGACGACCGGCGGGACGGAGACGCTGACGCACGGGTTGGCGGAATTCGTCGCCCAAGAGGAGATGGGCCGTGACCACGGCTTCTGGTGGACGGGCGACGGACGCGCATTGGTTTACCAGAGCAACGACGCCTCTGGCGTAGAAGTTTGGAACGTGGCTGACCCTGCCGCGGGGCCGGAGACGCCGCCTTACGCCAGCCGCTACCCGCGACCCGGCCGCGCCAACGTCGAGGTCCGTCTCTACCGGCAAGCCTTGGATGGAGGCGAACCGCGCGAGATCCGTTGGGACCGCGCGCGGTATCCTTACCTGACGCACGTCGGCGCAGCACCGGGCGCACCTCTGACGGTCACGGTCCAAAGCCGCGACCAACGGGACTTGGTCCTCTACCGGGTCGATCCCGAAGCCGGTGAGACGGCGCCGCTGTTGGAGGAGCGTGACGCCCTCTGGGTAAACTTGGTCGGCGAGATGCCGCGCTTCCTACCCGACGGGCGCTTCCTCTGGGCAAGCGAAGCGGCGGGGGCTTGGCGCCTCGAGCTCCGGTCCGCGGACGGAACCCTCGAACGGGTCTTGGTCGCACCGGATCGGTCGTACGCCTCCCTGGCGGCGGTGCGTGGGGAGACCGTCTTCTTTCAAACGGCGCCCGAACCTGGCAAGGAGGAACTCTGGTCGGTACGTCTGGACGGTACGCGCCTGGAGCCGTTGCTGGCAGACCAAGACGGCCACCGCGCGACGTTCGCCAGAAGTTCTGGCGACGTCTTTGTGGACGAGCGCGTCACCACGGAGGCCATGCCCAGCGTTTCGGTTCGCACACGGCACGGCGGCACCAGAGGGGTGTTGCCCAGCCTCGCCGAGACCCCGGTGGAGTTGCCGCGCCTGGAATACGCGACCGTCGGCGACGAAGCGTTTCGCGCCGTGGTCATCAGGCCGTCCGACTTTCGGCCCGGGCGCAAGTATCCGGTCATCGTCGACGTTTACGGCGGCCCAGGCGTGATCCGGGTCGTGCGCGACGCCGCGGCTTACCTTTGGGACGGGTGGCGCGCAGACGGCGGCTACGTGGTCGTGGCCATCGACGGCCGCGGGACGCCAGGGCGAGGGCGCGACTGGGAGCGGGCGATCGCCGGGAAGTTTGGCGAGGTGCCGTTAAGCGACCAAGTCACGGCGTTGCGGGCGCTCGGGGCGCGCTTCCCGGAACTCGACCTCGACCGGGTCGGCGTTTGTGGCTGGTCGTTCGGGGGTTATTTGTCGGCATGCGCCGCGTTGCGGCGTCCGGACGTTTTCAAAGCGGCGGTGGCCGGCGCGCCGGTGACGGACTGGTCTGACTACGACACCCACTACACGGAGCGTTACCTCGGCCTGCCGGGTGAGGCGGTCTACCGCCACGCTTCGCTGCTGGAGGATGCGCCGCGCCTGCGGCGACCTTTGCTCTTGGTTCACGGCACCGCCGACGACAACGTCTATTTTCGGCACAGCCTCAAGCTTGCCGATCGGTTGGTCCGGAGTGGGCGACCGTTCGCCTTCCTGCCGCTGCCAGGCAGTACCCACCAGTTGACCGACCCGGCGTTGCGGGCGGAGGTGGAGCGGCGGACCTTGCAGTTCTTCGACGAAAACCTCTAGGCGCGGGGTTTCGGGTTACGTGTCTCTCGTCCCTGGTCTCTGGCTAAGACGATAACGACGGTGGGAGGTGTCGCGGCATGATACAGTACCACCAACAGGGTGGAGCGGGCGACGAGACTCGAACTCGCGACATCTTCCTTGGCAAGGAAGTGCTCTACCAACTGAGCTACGCCCGCGTCAGCAACGACAGGCCGCTATCATCGTCGCGGCGGCTGGGGAATCAAGCGGAAAAACGGACGGGACGGCGGTGCGCCGACACGACGCGGCGTAAGCTCGGCGAGGTCTTGCCGCACCGGTTGACGCTAGCCCCTTTTATCAATTCCGGCGGGGTTGTGGAAACCCTCAAAGATCCAGATCGCACGCCCTAAAGCGCCCACTTTTCAGTAGCGCCCCGAAAGGAGCGGAGTTAGGTCATGAACCCACGTTTGGGTCCGGACCGGACAGCGACAGATGGCAAGAACCACGAAGCGGGTGAGCGAGGTGGGCAAAGCCCAGCGGCTGCGGATCATCCACGCGTTGAAACGCACCCAAGGCCTGTCGATTTCTGAACTCACCGAGCGCATGCATCTCTCCTACATGGGGGTGAAGCAGCATTGCGAAGAGCTCGAACGTCAGGGGGTCGTGGATACCTGGAGGCGGCCAAAGGGGGTGGGGCGCCCCGAGCTGGTTTATCGGCTCACCCGCAAGGCACAGGCTTACTTCCCGCAAATGGGTCAAGTGGTCACCATCGAGTTGCTGGAGGCATCCAAGCGGCTGTACGGCCCCACGGCCCCAGAGAAGTTGCTGTTCGCGCTCTTCGCGATGAAAGCCGAGTTGTACGCGCGCAGCATCGCCGCCACCGCCGACCTGCGGGAACGCGTCCTGGCGTTGGCCAAACTGCGGGAGGGCGAAGGCTTCCTGTCGGAAGGCACGCTGGAACCTTGCTTGGCGCTCGTGGATTACCACTGCCCCATCTCGGAACTGGTGGAGGCCTTCCCCCTGGTACGACGTCTGGAGAAGGAGATGCTGGAGCGGGTGTTGGGCGTGGCGGTCGAGCGTGAGGAGAAGGTCGCCTCCGGTCTTTACGAATGCCGGTTCACGCCTTTGGTGGGGAGAAAGGGGTAAGGGTTGGAGTGGCGGGGCGGACCTAGCGGCGGTGCGCCCCCGTTCGGGCGACGGGTGGGGTTAAGCGCCCGACCAGCGGCCGCGCCTCCGTCGGACCCGGACATCGACGTAATCACCGTGCAAAGGAGCGCCAGCAGGCCGAGCAGGCACGATCCTTCTTGCGGCCAGGAAACTCGCCGGCGTCACGGCTGACCCGTTTAGCCCTTGCTCATCGTCCATCTATGATCCCCACATCCATCCTTCGGGTCTGGTTTTTTGGCCTGTTTTCATTCGTCCTGATCGGGGTAGGGA
>CAXUNV010000294.1:0-6238 GCA_964252355.1 uncultured Chthoniobacterales bacterium
GCCAGGGCCGCGCTGGCGGGACGTCGCACGACTGCCAGACGTAGGGGCGTTGGGGCGTTGGGCCGTCGTGGTCGGAGGCGTTGCCGCGGTGACGCTGTTGGCAGTCTGGTGCGCGCCGGCCCACCGGGCCGCGACGCCGGCGAAGCCGAGGCTGGCCGTGGTCAACGCCGGGCTTTCCCAGCCGGCCGTTAAACCCGCTTCGCAAGCGCCTGTCCCGCCAAGGACCGTCCCGGAACAAGGTCAAAACGCTCATCAACCAAGTTTGGATAATTTGGGCAAAGATGCTGTCGCGATCGAGGCGAAGTACGGCCGGGACCAGATGAAACCGTTCGAGCGGGGGTTGTCCACGCTGGTGACGGGTGCCGAGCACGCCCGGTATACCGTCGGCGATTACTCGGTCACGGTCGCCTACCTCGACGGGCGCGCGGCGTCGATCCGGTACCAGCGGTTGAAGCCGCCGATGGACATGGACGTTTTCGAGATCGGCCGGATTTTGGAGGCGAACTCGGGAGGGTTGGCGTGGAGTCGCAAACTCAAGAACCCGTTCGACGCGGAGACGTGGGCCGGCGAGGTCTACACCCGTCCCGACGGCGCGATCGCGAAGGTCGGTTTGGCGAACTTGGTCGTCACCCTCGAAGCGCCCACGGTGAAGCCGTTCTTGGCGAAGCAGGCTCGCGACACCGTGGATGCACGGCACCGGAACGAACCGGATTTCTGAGCGGTCCGCAGATGACGCAAACGGACGCAGATTTCTGAAAAGGGGTTGACGGGCCGGGAAGGCCGCAACTCCCTCTTTGTCATTTGTCATTGGTCATCCGCGCGGCGCGGGGGCCTCACGCCACGACGCCACGGCGCAAAAGAAGCGGTCCACTCGAGCAGCCGGGGGAAACCGGATCCTTCATTTGGCCTTTGTCATTTGCCATCGGCCATGTGCGGAGTGCTCACAGAAGATCACAAAGGTCACGAAGGTGGGACAGGATGGTTTTGCCCGGGTCATCGGTTCATGAAGTAGCAAATGGGAAGCTCGAACGTCCCGTTGACGCCCGGATAGAACTCCCAAGACTTGCGGATCCACCTCACCGCGTAATCGCAACACTCGGGTGGGCCTTGCTGGCCGACCACGCGAAGGTCAACCAAGGCCCCGTTGCGCGCCGTGACGCTGACCACCAACACCGCCAGACGGCCACTGCGGTGTTGGTAATCAGACACTCGGTCCATCAACGCGGTGGGAAAAGGGGGAGCGGGGCGGCGTTTGAAGAGGCGAGCGCTGCTGAAGTCGCCCCGAGCGGTCTGGATCGGCTGTGCTTTGGTTTGCGGGACACGGATCCGGTAAGTGATGGGCTGAGTGGTAGTGCCGCTGAACTCTGGGTTAAACCTCCAACGTTTGGTGACCCAAGATTCGGTTTCCGCGACAGTCCGGGGCAGCGGTGGTGGTGAAGCTGCCTTTGCAGAGACCACTCGGCCCCGTTTTGCCTGCAGCGTCAGGTCGAAACCGATCGATTTGCCAGGCTCGCAATGGGCCTGAATCTCTTGCCAAGCCGCAGGAGAAAGTTCGGGCGGGGGCGCGAAAAAGAGGTCCAGATTTTGGGAGACTCGCGCCTGGGCCGAAAGGGGTGAAATGGCGGCGATCGCCGCCACGAGAAGGTGCTGGCGCCAACCAGGGGTCACGGAACTGCGAGGCTAGCGAGCGGTCGGCGGCAGGACAAGCCAGGACTCGGAGAGCGGGAGGACTGGAATGGTTGTCCGAGTGCGTGCTACCCCGGACAGAGCCCGTCCAAGGTCACGACGCGAAGCCCCGCCCGCGTCACTGCAGGCGGGGGTGCCTCCGCTGCCGGCCACACCCGGCTTTTTCCGCTGCCGGCCCACAAACGGTGGCGCTCCTCGACTTTGCGGTCAGCTCCACCCCGGCAAGGAGGTTCACCCGCAAGGATGGCTGACGCAGCACACGGACGATGGCTGCCGGGTTGGGGTGACGGCCTCCCGATAAAAGGCGGCCAAACCTGTACCGGCGGGAACGCGGGCGCTACCTTGCGGACGGGGACGGCGCGGTGCGCGGCAGGTCGGACGGCAACATGCGCAGTGCGCTGATGGCTTGGGGAACGGTCAGGAGTGGCGTGGCGCTCTTGGCGGGCCGCTGGGCAACGGCGTAGGTGCGGACCCGGCCGCTGGTCTCGTCACGGAAGACGCGGTTGATCAGGGTCACTAGGCCAAGCCCCTCTTTCGAATCGTACGTGAAGGCGACGAAGGTGTCGTTGCCGGAATGGACGACCGTGGGTTGCGTGCCGCCGACCACTTGGGAGGCGGCGGCAGCGACCATGCTTTGCGCGACCTTTTCGGGATCCTGAACATCGGGCGTGATGGTGAAAAAGAGCTGTTGCGACCACGCGTCGCCGCTTTCGCCGACCCGGTAGTAGTTGCGGGAGGTTGGCGTGACCGTGGCACCGCCCATCGACCGGAATTTGGTGCCCGCAAAGGTGAGGTCGTCGGCTTGGGCGCGGGGTCCGACCAGAAGCAGGATGGCCGCAAACGGGACGAGGCGGGCGAACGTCGAAGGACGGCGGGTCATAATTGGAAGGAGGGTGATGGGTTTCTCGTCTCTCGTTTGGGTTGCTTGGCGGCGTCTCGTTCCTCGCCTTGCCCTACCCCGTGCTCCGCACGAATGGCAAATCGCAAATTCAAAATGGCAAAGGACGGAAACCGCGGGCGCCACGTCCGCCCCACCATTCCCGCTCGGTCGCGCTCGCTCCCGTTCGGTGACTTGAAGGGCCGGGTGGCTGAGGTTACGGTGCGCGCGACATGGCGGTCGGTCGTCCAGCGAAACAGTTTGAGACATTGCGCGCGTCGTCTTTGTACTGTCCGAAGTGCAAAGCGGCGCAGCCGGTGTTTGAAAAGTTGCTTTTGGTGCTGCCAGACCGGGAGCTGTACGACTATCTCTGCCGCCGTTGCGCGACCTCGGTCGGGTCGCGCGAGGTGCGCGGCGGGTCGGATGGCGCCTCCGGGCTGATCGTGCCGTGACGGCGCGAAGTGGGGCGGGCGTCCTGCCAAGGGAGGTTTTCGGATTGTTTGACCGGCCCCGCTCAGGGTAGGTCTGCGGCATGGCGTTTGGCCGAAACCCGCTTTGTCTCTGGGGTGTCGCACTCTGGCTTGCTTGGTTGCTCTACTGGTACATCGGGACCCGCGGCTTGGCCGAGAACCGGCGCAAGCTGCCCCAGGCAACCAGCCTGCCGTACCGCGTGCCGCTGGTCCTCGGGATCGTGCTGATCGCTTGTCCGCCGCTTCTGCCGGGTTCCTTCGGGCGCCCGCTCTACCCGACCAAAAACGACGTCGTCCTGCTTGGGCTGGCGACGCAGGCGCTCGGGTTGGCGTTCTCGGTTTGGGCCCGGCTCCACCTGGGACGGCTCTGGAGCGGCACGATCACGCTGAAAGAGGGTCACCGGATCGTCGAGAGCGGGCCGTACGGGTGGGTGCGGCACCCGATCTACACAGGCTTGATCCTGGCGTTTTTCGGCACGGCGGTCAGCGCAGGTACCCCCCAGGCGTTCCTTGGTTTTCTCGCCGCGGCGTTCGCCTACGTGCGGAAGTTGCGGTTGGAAGAAGGGTGGTTAAGCCAGAACCTCGGACCGGATTACGACCGTTACAAGAGCCGGGTAAAAGCGCTGGTGCCGGGAGTTTGGTAGGATTGGAGAGGGAGAAAGGCCAAATGGCAAAGGCCAAAGTCCAAAACGGAAAGAAGATGCATGAAGGCTGGCAACCAAGCGGTGCTGCTCCGTCATTTTTGGCCTTGGTCATTTGGGCTTTGGACTTCTTTCTGACCTTTGGCCTCTGCCAGGTGGCCTCCCGCGAAGCGGGTCACCGATTCACGTAGGTCATCGCGGCTTCCGGGTACCGTTCGCCAGCCGCGGTGCCAGGCGGGAAAAGGTCGCTGAGCCGCTGCCGCTCGTCCGGGGAGAGTCCGACGTCGAGCGAACGGACGTTCTCCTCGAGGTACTTGACCTTTTTTGTGCCCGGGATGGGCACGACGTCGTCACCGGCCGCCAGCACCCACGCGAGGGCAAGCTGCGTGGTGGAACAGCCTTTCTCGTGGGCAATCCGGTCGAGTTGCTGAACCCGCTCCAGGTTCTTGGTGAAATTCTCGGAGGTGAACCGCGGGCTTTGCCGGCGCCAATCGCTCGGCGAAAGCTCGGAAAGGTCCCGCAGGGCGGAGGTGAGGGCGCCGCGTCCCAACGGGCTGTAAGGGACGAAGCCGACGCCGAGTTCGCGGCAGGTGGGCAGGATCTCCGCTTCGACCTCCCGGGTGAAGAGGGAGTATTCCGATTGGAGCGCAGCGATAGGGTGAACGGCGTGGGCGCGGCGCAAGGTGTCGGCGGAAACCTCTGACAAGCCAAGGTGCCGGACCTTGCCGGCCTCGACCAACGCCTTCATGGCGCCCACGGAATCCTCGATCGGCACCCGGTCGTCGCGCCGGTGCATGTAGTAAAGGTCAATGACGTCAAAACCGAGTCGAGCCAAGCTCCGGTCGCACGCTTCGCGGATGTACTTCGGGTCGTTGCTCACGCCGGTGCGCTCACCCTGCTCGTTCCACGTGTTGCCGTATTTGGTGGCAAGGACGATCCGGTCACGGACGCTGCGCAGGGTCCGGCCGACGAGTTCCTCGTTGTGCCCGTGACCGTACATGTCGGCGGTGTCGAAGAAGGCGACGCCAAGCTCGAGCGCGCGCTGCAGGGTGGCGACCGAGCCGGGTTCGTCGCGTTCGCCGTAAAAGGCGGACATGCCCATGCAACCGAGCCCAAGCGGCGAAGTGGTGAGGGCGCCGAGGTGCCGTGGTGTGCTCATGAGGAAAGGTAATGACAAAGGCCAAATGACCAAGGCCAAAAGGGAGCGAAGGCCAGGAAAGCAGGACCTCACACGGCGCCACGGCGGCCACGGCGGGAGGCGATCCACAGATGACGCGGATTGATGCAGATTCCTGAGGGGTTGGAGAATCGGGGAGGCCGGCACCCCATTTGGCCTTGGTCATCTGCCGTTTGCCATGTGCGGAGCGCCCACGGAAGGTCACGAAGGTCACGAAGGGGGCATGACGGGGGAAGATCCTTCCGTTTTGAGATCGGCGATGCGCGCGGCGCTCAGCTCACGCCATGACGCGGTGACGCGGTGACGCGGAGGGAACAGAGCAACCGGGTCCTCTTTTCCGGTTTGGCCTTCGTCCTTTGGCCTTTGGCCTTCGTCACCCGGCCTGCCCCCGCCCTTTGCGTTTGCGGCTGGTGGCGGATGCTGGAACCTTTGGGCCATGGCCACGTCCTCACTTCCCCCGTCCGTCGCGTCGCCCGCCGTTTCCGCCGCCGCCCATGATGCCGCCGCGGCTTACCGGCGGGTGCGGGCGTTAAGCGAACGAATCTGTCGCGACCTGGAGCCGGAAGATTGCGTGGTGCAGACCATGCCGGAAGTGAGCCCGACCAAGTGGCACTTGGCGCACACCAGTTGGTTTTTTGAAACGTTCGTGCTGAAAACGGCGCAGCCCGGCTACGTCCCGGTGGATGGGCGGTACGCTTACCTCTTCAACTCCTACTACAACGCCGCGGGCAAGATGCATTGCCGGCCGAAACGCGGCTTAATTTCGCGCCCCACCTTGGACGAAACCTTGGCGTACCGGCGCGAAATCGACGTCCGGATGGAAAAGCTGTTCGCAGACGGGACCACCGACCGGGACGACCTCGCCCCGATCATCACCTTGGGGCTGAACCACGAGCAGCAGCACCAAGAACTGATGTTGACCGACATCAAGCATGTCTTTTCCGAAAACCCGCTCCAACCGGCTTTTCATGAAGTTGCCACGGTCGCCGGCGACAAGGGCGCGGTGGTCGCGCCGTTGCGTTGGGAAACCTTCCCTGCCGGCGTCTGCGAGATCGGTTTCGCCGGCGACGGTTTCTCGTACGACAACGAGGGGCCGCGCCACCGCCAGTTTTTGGAGGGTTACCGGCTGGCCAATCGGTTATCGACCAACGGGGAGTATCTGGAGTTCATGGCCGACGGCGGCTACAAGCGGTCCGAGCTGTGGTTGTCGCTCGGGTGGGCGACGGTCCGCGAGGCCGGCTGGCAAGCACCCCTCTACTGGGAGGAACGCGACGGCCGCTGGTTCCAGTTCACGCTGAACGGGGTCCGCGAGGTGAACCCGGCCGAGCCGGTTTGTCACCTCAGCCTGTTTGAGGCGGACGCGTTTGCGCGGTGGTCGGGTGCACGC
>CAXUNV010000295.1:0-2811 GCA_964252355.1 uncultured Chthoniobacterales bacterium
CCAGGATCGCCTCCCCGACCAGGAAGTGGCCGATGTTGAGCTCGACCACCTCGGGCAGGGCGGCGATCGGGCCGACATTGGCGAAGGTGAGGCCGTGCCCCGCGTGGCATTCGAGCCCGAGCGAGGCGGTGAGCGCGGCGGCCGCGCGCAGGGCGGCCCGGTTGTAGGAGCCTTCGCGCAGGCTGCCCGCAAAGCTGAGGATGTGGATGGGTCGGCTCATAAGGTGTGGATGGCTCTCCCGCGCGTTCGGCAGGGTGTGGTCCCAGCTATCTCAAGCACCGGGCGGCGGCTGTTTCAGAAAACTTGTGGCCTTGACGCCGCGGACCGCACCGGATCTTCGCTCTCAGCTGCCGTCCGGTCCCGGGGCGCGTTTCGTGTCAGGTTCTCGCGGCGTTACCCAAGGTTCCTCGGTCGTTTTTAAGTTGACCGTACCCACACGCTTGGCGTCCTTAGCGTGGTCCTGCCTGCCTGCGGTGGGGCGTTTACCCCCAACCCGCCCAGCCAAGTCGCCGCCAGGGTCGTTCTCCAACGGCACCCTCCAGCTGGCGCGCACCAAACCCGGTAGCCGCCCGGCTTCGCCCCACCGCAGGCAAGAAAGCAGCCCCGCCTCCGTTCCGGCCCGGCGTCGGGTAAGGTTCCTCCCCTCGCCCTACCACCCATTGGCGTGAGCCGCCCGGCACCACCCCGCGACCGCAGGCACGGACGGGGCGCGTGGATATTTCTGAAACATCGGCGCGCAAGAACTTGAGGTAGCAACAAGCCCTCGCGGTGCAAGCACTTCCCGGAGGGGTGTCCGATCTACCATGACCGTGTCCTCTCTCCCACAGACGTCGCGCGCGCTGGCGCTGGTGACGGGGGCTTCCAGCGGCATCGGCGCCGACCTCGCCCGCGAGTTGGCCCGCGACGGCCATGACCTTGTCCTCGTCGCCCGCCGCGAGCCGCCCATGCGGGCTTTGGCCACGGAACTGGCCGCCGACCAAGCAAAGGTCGCGGTCGTCGTGGCCAATCTGGGGGTCATCGACGCCGCCTCGCGCTTGGCGGCCGAATTGGAGCGCGCGGGCCTGGCCGCGCTCGACGTGCTGGTCAACAACGCCGGCTTCGGCGATTACGCGAGCTTCGCCTCCGCCGAGCCGACCAAGCTCGCGGAGATGATCCAGCTCAACGTCGCCGCCCTGACCGAGCTGACGCGCGCCTTCCTGCCGGGCATGGTGGCCCGCGGCCGCGGCCGGGTGTTGTTGGTGGGGGCGTTGGCCGGGTTCGCGCCGGGCCCGGGCGCGGCGGTCTACCACGCCACCAAAGCCTACGTGCTCAGTTTTGGTGAGGCCCTCGACCGCGAGCTGCGGGGCAGCGGGGTCACCGTCACCACGGTTTGCCCGGGGCCGACGCACACCGGCTTCTACGCCGCGGCCGGGGGGAAGGACCTCCCTTTCGATCACGAACGCGCGGGCGTCATGAGGTCGGCGGAGGTCGCCCGGCGCGCTTACGCGGCGCTGAAGGAGGGTCGGCACTTGGAGGTGCCCGGGGCGGTCAACAAGTTCCACGCGGCATGGTCTCGTCTGGTCCCGCGTTCCCTGGCGCTCACGAACCTCGGGAGGCACCTTGCCCGCCCATAGTTCCTTGGACGGCGCACGTGGCGGGCGGGCGAGGCGCTGCCTCCGCCAACCGTCTTGCCAACGGGGGAGCGTCCAAATAGGGTACGTCCGGTGAAGGGGGTTCCGGGCACCTTGCAAGAGGGGGGAACCCCCTTCCACACGACGCACTGGAGCGTGGTCGTGCTCGCCGCGCAAAGGGAGCCGTCGACCTTCGCCCGGCGGGCGCTGAGCGACTTCTGCCAGGCTTACTGGCCGCCGCTTTACACGTTCGTGCGGCGACGCGGCCATTCTCCGAGCGATGCGCAGGATTTGGTGCAAGGGTTCTTCGCGCACCTGGTCGCGCAAGAGACCTTAAGCCGCGCCGACCGCGAAAAGGGGCGTCTGCGTACGTTTCTCCTCGGCTCGCTCCAGCATTTTCTGGCCAACGAGTACGACCGCGCCCGCACCCTCAAGCGGGGTGGGCAACGGCAGATCGTCTCCATGGACGAGCACCTCGTGGAGGCGGAAGCGGCGGTGGCCGCCGCCAGGGAGTTTGACGAGACCAGCAGCTACGATCATGCCTGGGTGTCGACGCTCGTGGGCCGGACGTGGGACCGGTTGGAGCAAGAATTCGCCGCCGAGGGAAAAGCGCGAACGTTGGCGGAGCTCAAGCCGTTTCTGCTGGGCGGTGCCGCGCTGCCGAGCCAGGAAGAAGTGGCCGCCCGCCTGAACGTGCCCTTCGCGACGCTGCGCACCACGCTGCGCCGCTTGCGCCACCGCTACCGCGAGGCGTTGCGCGAGGAGGTGGCGCGCACCCTCGCCGACCCGGCCCAGGTCGAGGACGAGTTGCGCTACCTCTACCGTTTGCTGCTGGCTTGAGCTGAAAACCACGCTCTCCAGCCGTCGGTCTCACCAACAGCGGAAGCGACGTTGCCATGGGCGCAGCTCAAAGCAAGGACAAGGGAGCCGTACGCGCGGCAGGCCAACCCATGGCGGCGTTAACCAGGGGCATCGCGAAACGAACGGACAAACCGGTCTGGCCTCCTGCGCGCGACGCACGGCCGCCGGCCGGAGCGCGAAAGGCGCAGGGAGCAGGGGTGATCCGGACGCAAATCCAGGTAGGCCTGTTAACCGCGCTGCTGTGGAGCTTTGGCGCGGGCTTGGGGGCGGGGCCGCCGGCCCCCCCCGCGCCGCCCCGCCCCCCCCCCGGCCCCCCCCCCCATCCCCCGTAGGAAATTTC
>CAXUNV010000295.1:2821-6206 GCA_964252355.1 uncultured Chthoniobacterales bacterium
CCCCCCCCCCCGGCGCCGAACGGCCCGAGCCCGGCACCCACGCCCATTCCCCTTTCGGAAATTGCCCTCCGCCTGGAAACTGCCGTCGGCTCTCTCCAAAACATCGACGCTAGCCTCGCCGCGGACCGCACCACCGGCACGATCGAGAAACTCCTCCCGCCTCTGAGGGGCGAGATCGCCCTACGGGGGGCGGAGATGAGCAAGTACCTGAAGGGAACGGTGCCTCCGGAGTTGCTCCACAGCATGGAGACCGTCTTGCAGACGTACCACCACCGGCTCTCCAGCTGGAACGATGACCTGACGGAACGCATCAAGGCGTTGGACGGTCAGGTCGCCCAATTGGACGGGCTTGGCCAGACCTGGAAATCGACGCTGCAATCGCCGGAGCTGCCGAAGATCGCACCGGAGCTGCCGAGGCGGGTGCAGGACCTCACGGACTCCGTCCATGACACACGCGACCGGGCAGCCTCCCTCCGGGAAAAAGCCCTGGCGCTGCAGGGGCATGTGTTGGAAACGGCGGCCCTTTTGCAAGGGTTCGCCCCGGTGTTTGAGCGGGCGCAAGGCAACCTGGTGAGGCATCTGTTGATCCAAGACAGCCCGCCTTTCTGGAACGTGAGGGCCGAGCGATGGCAGGATGAGCTCCGCGCCTCGCTGATCCCGCCGGCCAGTGCAGGTCTGCTCAGAGCTTACGTCGCCCACGAGCCAGTCATCCTTTCGCTGCACGTCGCCCTGATCGGTCTTTTCTTCCTCTCCGTCCGTTGGCTGCGGCGCGGATTGCACCGGTGGACCGAAGAGGAACCGGAGCTGCGGCGTGCGGCGCCCGCCTTTGACCTGCCACTCCCCACGGCGGTGACACTTTCCTTCCTCGTCACCGGGCCGATCTACACGACGGCCCCGTTCCTACTCCGGGCCATCCTTTGGGGGGTGTTCCTCTTTTCGATCGTGTTCATCTTGCGCCGACTCATCGAGCGGGCGCTGTTTCCGGTGCTAAGCGCCTTGCTCGTCTGGTACTTCGTCGATCAGTTGCGGTTGCTGACCGCGGTGCTGCCGCTCTTGGGGCGGTCGGTTTTCGGTGCAGAAGCGCTGGGCGGAACCCTGTTCTGCCTCTGGTGGGTTCGGCGCAACCGCCCGCCCCGTGTCGGCGTCGTCCGACGGCAGCCGCTCGCGGGCGCGATGGGCGTTATCGCCTACGGCGGTCTGGCGGTGTTTTCCGTGACCTTTCTGGCAACCCTTTTCGGGTACATCAACTTCGCCAATCTACTCGCGGGCGGCGCGCTCAGGAGCGCGTACGTCGGCGCCGCGCTCTACGCCGCGCTCCGGATCGTTGAGGGGCTGGTCATCATTTCGCTGGGGACACGGCCGCTCAGCTTGACGCGCGCCGTACGGCTAAACCGCCCATTGCTCCAGCGGCGTCTCGTCCGCTTTGCCCGATTTTTGGCGCTCGCGTATTGGGCAAGCCTAACCCTGAATTTTCTCGGGCTCTGGAGACCATTCGTTACGGGCACGGAAGGGGTGCTCCGGGCGACTCTGACCGCTGGCTCCTTGAGCATCTCCATACAACAAGTGCTCGCCTTTCCGGCGACCGTCTGGGCGGCGTTCGCCATTTCGCGCTTCCTGCGTTTTCTCCTGGACGAAGACATCTATCGCCACTGGCGTTTCGCCCTGGGCGTTCCGCAGGCGATCTCCACGTTGATCCACTACGCCATCCTGCTGATTGGATTTTTCCTCGGCTTGGCCGCGCTCGGCGTCGACCTGACCAAGGTCACCATCTTGGCAGGGGCGTTCACCGTCGGCGTCGGCTTCGGCCTGCAGACCGTCATCAACAACTTCGTCTGCGGGTTGTTGCTGCTTTTCGAGCGTCCGATCAAAATCGGCGACGTCATCCAGGTGGACGCGGACGTCGGCGAAGTCCGGCGCATCGGGGTTCGGGCTTGCGTCATCCGCACGGCCGACGGCTCGGAAATCATCGTCCCCAACGGCACGATCATTTCCAACAAGGTCACCAATTGGACCCTTTCGGACCGGTACCGTGCGGTCGAACTGTCGGTGACCGTGGCCCGAGGCACCGCGCCGCAACGCGTCGTCGAGGTGCTGAAGCGCGTGGCCGCCGACCAGCCGGGCCTCGCCAAAGAACCGGCGCCGCAGGCGCACGTGGTCAAATTTGCCCCCGACGCCGTGAGCTTCAACCTGCGCGCGTGGACGGAACGGTTTGAGGATTGGGTGCAGGTGCGCAGCGACCTTTCGGTCGCGGTCGATGAAGCACTCACGCGTGAGAAGATCACCGTCGCTTGATGCGCCGCGTCGGCGGCGGTCATGAACTGATTGCCGCGGGTCGGCCGCGTGGGCCGCGAAGGGTTGGCCATCTCGCCGCCGGTAGCGGCTTAAACTCGAGGTGGCGCGTCATTAAGGTCGCGGGTTGCGCGACTCGACTTACGCCCATGAGCGCCGACCACCCTACCGAACGTTCCTCGCCCGCGAGTGCGGCCGGTTTGCCTGGGGCGAAGGCGGCACCCACGCCCACCACCGAGCGATGCTCGGGCTGCGGTTTGCCGATGACCCGGCGGGGGTTGCAAGGCGAGTGCCTGCGTTGCGCGCTGCGGCACGCGTTGGCGGATGACGCGGAGGAGGGCAAGGACGGGCCCGCGGAGGCGAGGGGCGACAGGCAACCCGCCGCCTCCGAAGTCATCGCCGCGGTGCGGCGCTACGGGCACTTCGAGGTGGCGGCGGGCGCCGACGCACGGCGCTTATCGGGCGAGCGCGCCGCGATGACACCATCACCCGGCTTGGCGCGCGGGGAACGCGGCGGCTCGTAGGGTAGGTCTTTGGCTAGTGGGCGGAGCAGATCGGCTCCCTTGGAGTTCGAAAGATCGGTTTTCGGATCGGTTGCCGCACCTCAAGCTGCCCAGAAAAGATGTTGCGACAAACGCAGGCACTCTGCCTTAGCGTCCTTTGTCGCTGCCTCCGGGGTAAGCATCCGGCCGCGTACGTCACCAAGAAAGATACCGATCGACCGCACTATTCCGGAACATTCGGTCCCGGAAACTTGAGAATGGGGGTGTCCGTCGCCAAAGGGGCGTCCGGTCACGTCCCGCGCCAGAGCGTCGGGCACGGCAGTTTGAACCAGAGCGACCAGTCTCGCGTTGGCCTTGTGTCATCCGGCAAGGCGGCTGGGAGAGACGCTGGCGGCTGACAGCCCGCAAAACACCTTACACCTATGGAAATCGGCCTCGATAGCTTTGTGGCGGTCTTACCTACCCCAACGGACGAGGGCGCGTGCAGCTCGGTCAGTCAGCTAAGCAATTTACTCGATGAAATCGCCCTGGCGGATCAAGTCGGCCTGGACGTCATTGGCATTGGCGAACACCACCGGCCCGAGTTTCTCGAC
>CAXUNV010000296.1:0-6195 GCA_964252355.1 uncultured Chthoniobacterales bacterium
GTCCGACCTGTCCGCGACGCGCGTCGGCGGCCGCCAGTTGCAACCCCTTGAGCGCCACCTCGTCGTAGTACGAGGACAAGGAGCGCTCTTTCAGGAGCAGCTCCGCCTGGGCCAGCGCCTCGTCCGGGTTGTCGGCCAACATCCGTTGGTAGAAACTCTCGATGGGCGTCAACGGCGGCCGGTCGCCTAGGAGGACGTCGAGGAACTCCAGCCGTTTGACGTGGCGTCCGAGCACCACCATCACCAGGGTCAACGGCGTCGAGATGATCAGCCCGACCGGGCCCCAAAGCCAGCCCCAGAAGATCGCCGCCACGATCACCGCAAACGGGGAAAGGCCGGTGGAGTGTCCATAGAGGAGCGGTTCCACCGCTTGGCCGACGACCGGTTCGACCACGAAATAAAGCCCGGCCGTCCAGATCAGTTTCGTCCAACCCGGGTCCACCGCGGCGGCCAACACCAGGGGAACCACCGCCGAAAGGATCGACCCGACGTAAGGGACGAAGCGCATGAGCCCACCCAGGACCCCCCAAAGGATGGGCGAGGGCACGCCGATGATGGCCAAGCCGACCGCGACGATGACCCCGAAGCCGGCGTTGATGGCGAATTGGGTCACGAAATAGCGACTCAGGCGCCGGGCTGCGTCATCCATCGCCAGGGTGGTGCGGTGCAGGTCGCCCGACCCGGTCAGCCGAATCAAGCGGTCACGCAGGTCCTCCCGCTGGAGCAGGGCAAAGACCGCCACGACGAACACCAGCGCCGTCGTGGAAAGTGGTCCGGCGATCGGGGACAACACGCGCTCGGCCAATTCCAGGGGCGATGGATCCGGGTTGTGAACCTCCACCGGCATCGGCTTTGGGTCGCGGGCCGTGGGAGCTTCAGCGGCGGGATTGCCTGGGGCGGTGGGGCGCTGGCCTTGCGATTCACGTTCGACCTGCCGGCCGATGCCGCGGAGGACTTGGCTGGCACGGTCGAGGGTCAACCCACGCAGCGTCTCCACCTTCTGCCCGATGGTGGTCGTGTATTTCGGCACCTCTCGCGCCAGTTCGGCGATCTGCGCGCCGAGCAAGCCGCTCAGGCCAACCACGATGGCCAACGCCAGGAGGACCGCGAGCAGGACCGGCGCGGTGCGCCCGATCGGCAGGCGTCGAAGCAGACCCACCAGCGGTGCTAAGATAAACGACAGGAGGATCGCCAGCGTCACCGGGATCAACACCTCGCGCGCGACGTAAAGGGCGGCGACGATGACGACTGCCACCAGAAGGCCGAACAACCCCGTCGAGCTGGGCCTTCGCGCAGCCGCCACGGAGGGAGGCTCTATTTCCGGGGCTCGGGAACGCGTCGTTGACGGAGGCATGACGGAGACCGTGTAACAGGAGCGCCCGCAAAAGGCCAGAGGTCCTGGAGGGAACCCGACGAGTCCGCACCCAGGGCCCGTTACGCGCGACCACCGGTGCTGCGCAGGGAGGTTTGAACCTCAGGTCATGCCTGTTGCGGATTTTCCACCAACCCCTCTGCAGCGACGGGTCCATGGCCGGGCTGATGACGCTTCAAAATGAGCACCACCGGAAGCATCAGCAGCGGCGCAAGGCTGGACGCGGCCAAACCCCACCGCAGGTTGACCAGGTCACCGATCCATCCCACAACCCACGGCATGAAAATCCCGCCCGCGTTGCCGAACGCGGCCAACGCGGCGAACATGCTCGCGCCACCCTTTGGAAAGCGGTCTGCGGCCACGGCGAGCATGGTTGGCCAAAGCGCACTCCCACTGAAGCCCGCGGCGATGCAAGCCGTAAACGCCACCGTAGAAACTGGGGAAAACGATCCCCACAGGAACAGGCCGACCGATACGACGCAACACCAAGCCATCACGGTGAAAGGATTCAGCCGCGCGCAAAGCGCTCCCACCACCATTCGGCCTACCGCCATCGCCAACGAAAAGAGCAGTAGTCCCACGCCGCCGATCCATTTCGAATAACCGAGGGAGGTTTCGGCAAAGGCTGGCAACCATTGGGCCATGCCCAACTCCGTGGCGCCTCCCAAAAAGATCGCGAGCAGCGCACCCCCGAACCACCGGTCACGCAGCAATTGGCCCATGGGTTGACGTGGGCCGGGACCCGTCACCAAGGCAGGAAACGACCGTGGCGCAAAAAGCACGAGCAACGCCAGCGGTAACGGGATGAGGACCAGGCAGGCGTGCCGCCAATCCATGCCCATCCGAAGCATCCCCGCCCCGATCAGGACCGTCGCCACCGCGCCTACGCAGAAGAACGAATGCAGCCAGTTCATCGCGGCCGAGCGCCGATCCGGGTTCAGCGCGGCCACCACGGGGCTTAAAATCAAATCAAGGATGCCGGCCCCGACCCCCAAGCAAAAGAGCGCCACGCCGAAGGTGGCGTAGCTCGGTGCTACCGCCATCCCGACCAAGCTCGCCGCGATCAGGCCGTTGCCTGCCAAGGCAAAACTCTTCGCACCCCAACGGTCGGCGAGCGGACCGGCAACCAAAAT
Source organism: uncultured Chthoniobacterales bacterium (assembly GCA_964252355.1). Taxonomy (GTDB): domain Bacteria; phylum Verrucomicrobiota; class Verrucomicrobiia; order Chthoniobacterales; family JAFAMB01; genus CAXUNV01. The sequence continues at coordinate 2,506 of CAXUNV010000296.1, forward strand.
GCCGAAGACCAAGCCGGCGAAGTCGAGGGCACCCAGCCGTCCCAGCTCTTCTTGGGTGAGACCGGCCCTGCCGCCAAACGAGGTGCTTAGACTGGTCAAGAACACCGGCAGCAAGTTTACGCCGATGGCTAGGCTCATCATCGCGCCATAACAGAGCGCGGTGAGGAGTTTAGGACGGACCGCGCCGTCACGCGGTTGGGCACGGGTTTGCACGGGCTGCACTTCTCGGACGGCCTCCGGCCAGGGTCAAGGTTTCTGCAACACCGCCGCCGGCCCCCCATTTGAAGAGAGGTAAGGCAAGGGGTGTTCTGCGAAACGCCGCCCGCACCGGTGCAGGCGGGGAGCGCCGGCCCTTCCGGGTTTGCGATCCACGATCCCTCACGCCCCTTTACAAGCGGGACGCCCGCGCTCCCCTTGGATCCCCGCCGGCTGGCTCACCGGCACTTCGCTCAATCCCGCCCGTAGAGGCACTGGGCCAAGTAGCCTGCCAGCGCCGTGTTACGCCGCTCGTCCCGGAAACGTTGAATTGTGCCCCGGTCCACCGCCAAGGCCCGCTCCCAAAGCCAGACCAGGTTTTGCGAACTCACCGTGACCACGTCGGTGATGTCCTTCGGTTCGTCGGTGCGGGGCGCCTTGATGTCGAAGGAGACGATCCCTTCATAACCGGCGTCCTGGAGCACCACGCAGAGCGCCAAGTCCTTGAGGGGTTCCGTGTAACCGAAGGGCAGGTCCTGATCGTAGCGCTGGGCGTCCTGAGAATTCAGGTGGATGTAGAATAGCTTGCCGGCCTCCAGGCACATTTCCACGTCCCAGATGTAGTCCAGGCCTGCGATGCGGCTGTGCGCCGTCTCAGGATTCACGCCGAACAGGTGGCGATGGCTTTGATCAAGCCGGCTGATCAGGTAGAGAACCTCGCCCACCGTCGCCAAATACATGTTTGCGCGCGGCTCGTTGGGCTTGGGCTCGACGGCAAGCCGCAGGGCTCCGCCGTGCTTCTCCTGGGTGTAGGCCGCCACTTGGTCGAAGCCATCCACCAACCGCCGGAAAGCGTCCCGGCCGTTTTTGGCAAGGACAAAATCGAAGCCTTCGCGGCCATTCCAAAACACCACCGTTTCGGCCCCCAACACTGCCGCCGCGTCGACCGCGCGCTTGCCGTTCTCAACGGCTCGGGCGCGGATCTTGGGGTCGTTGGAGCTCATCGCCCCATCTTTGAAAAGGGGGTCGGCGAAGAAGGAGGGCGTGTACATGCCGCACCGGATGCCGAGTTCGTCGGCGCGCTTGCGGGCCCCTTCCGCCTGTTCGGGGGTGATCTCGTGGTCGTGCGCCTCGTAGTACGTCATCCCGGATTGGGCGAGCAGGGCCAAGCGGTCCATCATGGGGATGGGTTCGCGGGTGGGGCCGCCGAACGGATCCGTACCGACGCCCAGATTCCAAACGCCGGCGCCGAGGCCGTTCTTACCTTTCTTACCTTGAAGCTGGAAGGGTTTTTGCATGGGGGGAGCTCTTGTCAGGAATGGTACGCTAAAGCCGCCTACCCGTCACCTTGATGATGGGATGATCAGTCGGATGGCCGACCATCTCCTCCCTTCCGCACGGAACGCGTGGTTCGATCATGTCTTCCAAGTCGCCGGCATCTGGGTCGAATGGCTGGTCTCGGCTTTGGTCAAGGACGCCGTCGCGCGGCGAGAAGACCACGGCGATGCCCATGAGGGGTCACCGGGCCTTGAGAAGTGGCGCACGTCGCAAGTAACGGGCTTCTTCCTAGTGGCAACCGGACGCAAGCTGGGCGACGAATGCCGCGGGCGAATGAGCGACGTACTGGAAAGGCTAAAGAGGGGGGTCCAGCAGTTTCGGGCAGAAGTCTACGGGAAGCGCGCCGAGGCTTACCGCAAAGCCGCGAGCGAACCGCAGCGACCGCACACCCTCATCGTGGCGTGCGCGGACTCTCGGGTCGACGTGGAGATGCTGACGAGCGCAGGGCCGGGAGAACTGTTTGTGATGCGTAACATCGGCAACATGGTGCCGGCCTACGGAGAGATGTTGGGCGGGGTGAGCGCGGTCATCGAGTACGCGGTCAACGCCCTGGGGGTGCAGCACGCTTTGGTCTGCGGACACTCGGACTGCGGCGCCATGAAGGCGCTGCTCGACCCACGCCTGACCGACGGGATGCCGACCGTGAAGAGCTGGCTCAGCAACGGCCGGGCCGCGCTCAGCGTGGCAGAGACGCTCTCCCAGAAAGGCGGGCGCGAGCTGCTGACGGTGTTGACGGAGCAGAATGTGCTGATGCAGCTGGCGCACCTGAAGACGCACCCCTCCGTGGCCGGGGCGCTCGCGCGGGGTCAACTCACCGTTTCCGGATGGATCTACGAGATCGGTTCGGGCGAAGTCCGCATCGCGCAAGATGGCGACCGAGACTTCGTGGTCTGGCCGGAGGCGGGCGCGGATTTGGGAACCGGAAGGTAGGGCGACGCCAGGGAGAAGACGACGCCGAGCACCTAGGGGAGCGCGGCCGGGCCGCCCGCGCTACCTTCGTCGCCCGTTGGGACCGTCACCCGCCGCCGGACAGCTCGTTCTTTCTTTCCCTTTGGCCTTTGTCCTTTGGCCTGCGCGTCGCGCCCGGCCGTCCTCGCCGCCTCGGGACTCGCGATTTGTCCTCCCGCCCGCCGGGGTCGCGCCCCCGCAGCAATTCGGCGAGCACCGGGTTGGGGAACCGGCGGCTGGGCGTGATGGCGTAGAAATTCTCATGGAGTCCCTCGATGCGGTGCCGTTCGATCAGCAAGCCGCTGCGCAGTTCTTCCCCGACCACGACCTGCGGCACGAGCGCCAAGCCGACACCCTCGCGCGCCAATAGGCGCAGCATGGCCATGTCGTCCACCTCCGCGGCGATCACGGGCCGGATGGCGAACCGCTCCAACAGCAGGTCGAACGCCGCGCGGATGTTGCTGTCGAGGCTGGGCAGCAGCAGCGGGGTGGTGCGCAGATCGTCCGGGTAGCGGAAGCGGGCACCCCGGCGGGGGCGACAGCCGACAAGGCTGACGGGTTGCTGGTCGAGCAGGTGGCTGTGCCAGTCGGTTTCCGCGTCTCGGCGCACCGGCTGCGTGGAGAGGATGGCATCGAGGGTGTGGGCGCGCAGCTGCGCGAGCAGGTCGCGCAGGTTGCCAGAGCGCAGGACCAGCTCCACGTCCTCGCGGCCGACGAGTGGACGCAGGAGCGAGCACTGGAAGTTGCGCGAGAGCGTGGCCGCGGCGCCGATCCGCAGCAACTGCCGGCGGCCGGGCGACCGGTTCTTGAGCACGTCGACGAGTTCCTCGCCCGAACGGAAGATCGTCTCCGCGTAGTCGAGCGCGATCCGGCCTGCTTCGGTCAGGACGAGCGATTTGTGCTGCCGGAGGAAGAGGTCCTGGCCGAGGTCCTCTTCGAGACGGCGCAGTTGGGTGCTCAGGGCGGATTGGGAAAGGCGGAGCCGTTCGGCGGCACGCGTGAGGCCGCCCTCGCGGGCGATGGCGCGGAAATAGCGGAGGTGGTGGTAGTTGAGGAACGCCATTCCGGCGTTCTATGCAAGCGAACGATCGGGCGCAAAACATATATTGGATCGAACACCAACGAGGCCGATAGCTTCGGCGCGATGACGCTTCCGTCGCCTCCGTTCGCACCGTCCAACCACCCCTCTCCACTCTACCTTGCCGCCGT
>CAXUNV010000297.1:0-2564 GCA_964252355.1 uncultured Chthoniobacterales bacterium
GAGGGGAGCGCGGGCGTCCCGCCCGTCCGCGCCGCGCCGCTGTCGGCAGCCTGAACCGGCGTGTACGCGCGCTTGGAGGTCAGGGCCGCATTTGGCAGGGCGGAGCCTTACCCCCGCGCGCAGACGGCCGCCGCCTCCCTCCGGGTCGCGCACCGGTGCGGGGAGCGCAGGCCCTCCCAATTTTTTGATCGGCGATTTTCAACCTGCGATGCGCGCAGCGCCCGTGCGATCTTGGACGGGTCAGCGGCCACGCCCGCGTTTGCCGCGAATCAGAACAGAAGACACGACTACCATGGGCGACAAAAGCATTACTAAAGTCAACGCCGCCGGGTCTCCCCGGGGCAAAATGGGGCAGAAATACCTGGCTGCCGGCGTGCACCTTTCCATGCGGCTCTGGGAAAACGAGGAGCCGCAGGAAGCCGGCAAACCCTCCGCCCGCGAGTACGAGACGATCGGGTACGTGATCTCCGGTCGCGCCGAACTGCACTTGGAAGGTCAAAAGATTTTCTTGGAACCCGGCGACTCGTGGGTGGTACCAAAAGGCTCAGAACACGCCTACGCCATCCTTGAACCGTTCACGGCGGTGGAGGCGACGACCCCGCCCGCCATGGCGCACGGTCGCGACGAGTGACGCCTTGCCCGCAAGGTTTCTGGATCTAGAAAAACGGCGCGCCCCACGCCGGGGCGCGCCGTGGGTCATCGGACGGGCCAATCGACGCAGAGAACGCGTGCGTCGTGCACGTCCATCTCTCAGGGAAGGAGGACGGTGTCGATCACGTGGATGACGCCGTTGGATTGGTTGACGTCTGCAATCGTCACCGTGGCGGTGTCGCCCTTCATGTCCATGATCTCGACCTTACCGCCTTTGGTGGTGGCGGTCAGGTTCTCGCCGGCCGCGGTTTTCAAGGTGGCTTTGCCGCCGCCCTTCTTGATTTCGGACATCAACATGGCGGCACTCATCTTCCCAGGCACCACGTGATAGGTTAGGACCTTGGTGAGTTTCGCTTTGTTCTCCGGTTTCAGGAGGGTGTTAACCGTACCCGCCGGAAGTTTGTTGAACGCTTCGTTAGTCGGCGCGAACACCGTAAACGGCCCCTTGCCTTCCAAGGTGGGGACCAGCCCGGCCGCCTTGACCGCGCTGACCAAGGTGGTGTGGTCTGCGGAATTGGCGGCGTTCTCGACGATGTTTTTGTTGGGGTACATCTCCTTTCCGCCTACCATGGGGTTGGCGGCGAGAAGGGCCGACGCGTTGAGGGCGACGGTGACAGCAACTGCGATAGAGGTTCGGAGCATAGGTTGGCAGAACCGGTTTGTGCCGTCCTGCTGCTGACTATGCGCGAAGGGTTGACGGTTGGATGCCGCCGCCGCGCCCGCTCGGGGAATCCGTGATGCCCGACGGCCGCCCCCACCTCGGCCCGTCAACGAGGGCTGCCGGCGTCCCGAACCGAACCCGCGGTGACCGCGTTCAAGACGGGCCAAAGCACGGACAGGTTCCACGGGGAAAACTTCGCTTCTTCCCGCGAGCGCGGGCAGGCCTTTTTGGCAGCCGGCCGGATGACGGCGGTGATCGCGGCGTAAGTGGCGGTATCCATAACGGGGAGTCCTTTCCGGCAAGGGTTGTCCGGGCGTTGGGGTTTGTAAATAGAACCAACGGGTTACCCTTACGGGTCCACGCTGCGAGCGGCGCCCGGGAACCGCCCACCGGCAACCCGCGCGCGGTGTTCCCCGCCATCAGTTCCGGCCATGTCGCGTCGTCGGTTGCGAAAGCAGGAAAACGACTTCCCCATCGCTCACCGGTGAAAAGTCGACGTAGTACGCGCCCACCGCGCGGAAGTCGTCGGGGGTGTGCAGGCAAAGCACCTCGTCGGCTTCGTCGCGGAGCGCGTCGCACGTGTCGGGCGAGCCGACCGGGGCTGCGACGGTGACGCGGCCGGCGTCACGGCGCCGGAGGGCGCGCACCGCGGCCCGCAAGCTGGTGCCGGTGGCGATGCCGTCGTCGACGAGGAGCGTCGCCAAACCTGCCACGGCCAACGGCGGACGGTCGCCACGGTACTGCCGCTCACGCCGGGCCAATTCCACCGTCTCGCGGGCAACCACCCGCTCGAGTTCGCCCTCTCTGCCGACCAGCGCCGCCATCGCATCCGGGTTGAGTACTTGGGTGCCGTCCGCCGCCATGGCTCCCGCCGCCCACTCCTCGTGCCCCGGAAATCCCAGCTTGCGCACCGTCAAGACGTCGAGCGCCAGCGCGTGGCGGACGGCAATTTCGTACGCGACGGGCACCCCGCCACGGGGCAGCGCGAACACGACGGCCCCGGCGGGACGGCCGGAGAAATGCGTGGCATAGGTTTGCGCGAGGGCTCGCCCCGCCTCTCTGCGGTTTTGGAAAATGGCTTTCATCCTGGCGCACCGATCTGTTAAGGGAACACCTAACCCCGCGTCGCGGCCGGTTCCGGGTGGCTAACGTGTGAACCGTTTTCACCCCGTTCGCGCCGCGCGACCCTGGTGCGCGGCCCCACCGGTGCGGCCCGGCCGCGCCCGGGCCAACCCGTTCCCCGATGCCAACC
>CAXUNV010000297.1:2574-5856 GCA_964252355.1 uncultured Chthoniobacterales bacterium
TCCCTCCCATTTCACGCTTCCCATGCAAAGTCTCTCCGGAAAAGTCGTCGTGCTCACCGGGGCCAGCTCGGGCATCGGCCGGGCCTTGGCGCGAGCCCTGGCGGCGGTGGGTGCCAAACAATTGTTGGTCGCCCGGTCCGGGGCGAAACTTGACGCCTTGGCCGCAGAACTCGGCCCGGAAGTCCAACCATGGGTTGCGGACCTCACGGACGCTCGCGCCATTGACGCCGTGGTGCCGGCCGCGCTGGACCGGTTTGGCCGCTTGGACATCCTGCTTGCGAACGCGGGCGTCTACCTCTCCGGCGACGTGGCGTCAGGCGACCCCGGCGCTTGGGACCGGCTCTTGACGACGAACGTGCAAGGGGTGTTTCGGCTGGTCGGTCGTGCCGTGCCGTCCTTGGTGGCGCAAGGGGCCGGAGACATCATCGTGACCAGCTCGATCTCTGGGCATCAAGCCATCCACTGGGAACCGGTTTACAGCGCCTCGAAGCACGCCGTGCAAGCCTTCGTGCACGGGTTGCGCCGACAGCTGCTGACGACGGGCGTGCGGGTCGGCGCCGTGGCACCCGGCATGGTGCTGAACGAGCTTTGGGGAGAAATGGATCCGGCCGAGGTCGACGTCAAGGTCGCGGCGGGCCTTGGTCTCCGGTCCGAGGACGTCGCGGAAGCGGTGCTGTTCATGCTCACCCGGCCGCAAAACGTCACGGTGCGAGATTTAGTGATGCTGCCGCGCGCCCAGGATCTATAAGTTCCGCGTTCCGCGTGGCGGGTTCCGGGTTCCGAGCGGGGCAACCCAGCCGCCCTGCGCCGGACCTCGCGGGCGACCCGGTGGGGCGAAAATCCGGCCGGCAGAAGGAAGTGGCCGTCGTGGCGCATGGTTGGCCGGGCGGTCTGAGCCGCGCAGCCCTACCTTGGACGCACATTCGCCACATCAGGCCGCCCGGCTCAGACCGCCCCGCCTACATTCGTCGGCAATGCCGCCCTTTTCAGCGGGCCGGGTCTTCGCCCCAGCGGGTCACCCCGCTCGGAACGCGGAACCCGGAACGCGGAACCCGGAACGCGGAACCCGGAACCCGGAACCCCGCCCCCCCGCCGCTACTTCGTCCCTAGATTGGTGTCCTTCGCATCAAGTTCGTCGTTCTTGAAGGTCACGTTGATGTACTTGTCGCCTTCGGTGTAGCGCCAGATCGTCCGTTTGTAGATGACCTTGTCCTCCGTGCTGGCTGAACTTGGCGCCCCCAACAGGGCCTGCACCTGGGATTGGGACATGCCCGTGTGGATCTGATCAAAATTAGCGCGGTTCAGCTTGGAGACCGGCCCAGCCGTTTGGTTGCAACCGCCGAAGCCGAGCAGCACCAGAAAGCCAAGGAGTCGAAAGCGACGCAGAAGGGTTTGCATAACGAATTTCTATAAAGGCTGAGTCCGCCCGCAGCGGTCCGGAAGATGTTTCCACGGTCGCTTTTCTCTGGCAAGCCTCCCCGCACCTGGGTCACCTCAGCAGGTCCGGGAGCCGCACGACGTTGAGAAACCGAACGCCTGCGTCGAGCGTGACGTTGATGAATCCTCTCGCACCGGCGGACGCCGTCTCCCCGCCGCGGCCCAGCGCCCTCGGGCCCATCGACGTGCACGTCCACCTGGCGCGCAATGGCCTTGGTCACTTCGGCGGTTGGTCTCGGCGTCGGCTGTTCATGCGGCCCTTCTTGCGCGCGGCTGCCCGCGACATCGGTTTGGCGTGCGGTTTTGGCGCCCGCGACTTCGACGATTTGTACCTGCAGGGATTGGTGCGCGACCTGAACGCCTCCTCCTTGTCAGCGGCCGTGTTGCTGGCTTACGACTGGGTGCGCGACGAGCGTGGGACCCCGCGCAAAGACCTTTCAGACCTGTTCGTCTCCAACAACGCCGTTTTCCGGGCCGCGCGGCGGTCCCCCAAGCTGCTGCCCGGCGTTTCGATCCACCCCGCGCGCCCGGATGCCTTCGATGAACTGGAACGTTGCGCCGCGCGCGGCGCGGTCCTCCTCAAGCTGCTTCCTTGCGTCCAAAACGTCGATCCCAACCTGCCGCGTTACGCCCGGTTTTGGCGGCGTTTGGCGGAATTAGGTATGCCATTGCTCGCCCACACCGGGGGCGAGTTTTGCGTGCGCAGCGTGCGCGACGACCTCAAGGCACCCGGTTGCCTGCGCTTGCCGCTCGAGTGCGGCGTCAACGTGGTTGCCGCCCACTGCGCCACGCGCGCGTTGCCGTGGGATGGTGACCATTTCGAGGAGTTCTTGGCGATGCGGGACCGGTACCCCAACTTTTACGGGGACCTCTCACCGCTGTCGCACATCACCCACCTTCGCTCTCTGGAGCGGCTTCGCCGGGAACCGCAGCAAATCTTGCACGGCACCGATTACCCGGTGGTCAGCGCGGTTTTCCCGTCGGTGTGGAAGGGCTGGATTGACCGCGACGCCGCGCGGGAGATTAACGCAATCGCCAACCCGCTGGAGAAAAAGATCGCTTTAACGCGAGCGCAGGGCTTTCCCGAGCGGGTGTTTACAGACTTGTGGAGCCTGCTGCCGCCAAGGGCCGTGCAGACCTGGAGAACGTCCGACCGACGGGCCATTGGTGAAACGCCAAAGGCAGCGGGTTAGGTTGACCTCACCTTGCCCTACCGCCCAAAACGCGGAACCCGGAGCCCGGAACCCTTCCTACCGGCAACCGCGCGCCGCGCCGCCTACTCCCATTCGCCCTGGAAGAGCGGCTTGCTGGGATGGTCGGGTGAATCGAGCTTAAGCTCCTCCAAGCCCGGCAAGTTGGCTGCGTCGAGATCTTCGTCGGTGAATTGATCCTTGAGGTCCTCGGGCACGGCGTCGCCTGCACCGATCAGGATCAGTTCGACACCTTCGTGGTTGAGGAAGGCAGGCGGGTCGGCGGGCATAAAGCGCTTTCCCTGAAACCGGTCTTGCAGCTCGGGCGGAAGGTCCGGGGCGTCTGCGGGGTCCAAGCCTGTCCCAGCCGGGCTCGAGGCTTCCGGATTCTTCACGGAAACGACCATGCTCCCCGAGGGTTTGATGCCAAGATCTTGCTGCACCTCCCCGATCTCTTGCGGCAATTTCAAAACATAGTGCAAGCGCGTGTTCGCCCCGCGGTTAGCCAAAGCGTACCGGCCTTCACCGGCCGCGCGCACCGCGGGCAAGACGCGGTCCCCTTGGCTCTTGGTCTGGTAGTGTTGTTCGCGCAGTACCGACTCCAAACTTTCCGCGTCCGTGCGGACCAGGTCGACGTACGCCCAGTTGCGATCGG
>CAXUNV010000297.1:5866-6190 GCA_964252355.1 uncultured Chthoniobacterales bacterium
CCCCGTCGCCCTCGCCTTCGGGGAGCCGTTTGCGGCCGACGGTGATCAACCGGAACACTTCCTCGCCGTCCGGGTGCAACAAGATGTGGGTCCGTTGCAGGTCTTGCACGTCGTGTGGGGAATGCTCGCCCACCCTGGGACGGTACAAAAACGCGATCTCGCCTTGCTCAACAATCTTACCCGGGTCTGAAGCACTCACACCAAAGGTTCGCACCGCACGGGCGGGCCGGGTGCACCGACCGTGGCCCAGGGCCCGGCCGCGGCGCCCCCCGGGCCCGGGCGCCGACGGCCGCCGGCGGGGGGGGGGCCGGTCGGGTGGATAGC
>CAXUNV010000298.1:0-5713 GCA_964252355.1 uncultured Chthoniobacterales bacterium
GAAGAAAACCACGGCCAAGGCGAGGCCAGCGGCCGCGACAAGCAGACGGGAGGGTGAGAAGTTAAGCATGTGGGTGGTTGGCTGAAGGGGTTGACGCGTGGTTGCGCCGAACCGTCGCCTCCACGGTGCGATCAAAAACCCGGGTTAAGCGAGCGACTTCACCGAGGGAGGTGCGACGGCCGGTTTCGGGCGGAGCAGGGTGCGTGCCATGACGGCCGCTTCGGGGCGCCCGGTCCCATGGCGCATGAAAAGACCATGTCCACGCTGGATTCTGCAAAAATCCAGCCAAGGTGTCCCAATTTGTGCAGGATCTGCGGCTGGGGCGTTCGTTGACCCGCTCGGTGCGGTGAGTTAATTATGGGCTGCAGAAAATATCGTAGGGCACGCACGGTTAGCTTAGCGGTAGAGCGGCTGGTTTACACCCAGTAGGTCGGGGGTTCGAGTCCCTCACCGTGCACTGCAAATCAACGGCGCTGCGCACCACCATGGCTCGACTTTTTTTTGCTTGGCTGCTTGCCTCTGCCATGGCGGCTGAGGAGGGGATGTGCCAAGCTGCGGGCAAGTCGGGTCCCGTTCGGATCGACGTACCTCGAGTCAGCATAACTCCGCCGGTCGCGCGGCCGGCGGAGGGGTTTGACGCTCGCAATGTTTACCGCTACCCCTACGGCTACGTCGCGAGGGACTCGGCGCTGGATCGCGCGGCCATGGGGAGCGCGGTCCGGCAGTTCTCGCCTCCGCCGGTTTCACCCAACGTCGACCCTTCTGGACCGACCGCGCTTAATGGCGTGTTGCTGAGCCGAGACCCACGGGAGCGAGCCAACCAGCTCGCCTTCCCGGCTAGGGCGGACGTCCGTTACACAAACCGGTTGGTTGCCGATGCTCAAGAAAACCTGCGCCGGCTCGGTTATTACGCGGGAACGGTCGATGGCAATTTTGGGCCGCAGACCGAGCGCGCGGTGCAACGGTACCAGATCGACCACCGACGCACCGTCACGGGCACCCTGGATCGGGCAACGCTGTCAGAGCTTGGGATCGTGACGGATCGGCGCTGAGGGTGGCCTGCGGCGGGTTCCCAGTTTTTCGCTGCCAGTTCCCGGTTGCCGATGGGAGGTACCACCTTCGGTCCAACCCGGCGGCCGGTAAGGTCAGACTTGCTTTGCCCTACCGTTCTCCCGGCGCGGCCGTCCCGCCCGTCCCGGAACCGGGGCCGCGGGTCTAAACCCTTTTGCCCTACCCGATCTTAGGCACGCAGCGCCGGAGGCGCGCTCGCCGCCCGCTGTCCCCCGTACACCTGTCGCGCCCGCGCAGCGTCCAGTTCGATCTGACGGACCAGCTCAGTCAAGCCGTCGAATTTCCGTTCCGGCCGAAGGTAGGCCAAGAACTCGACTTCCACATCTTCGCCGTAGATCTGTCGGGCGAAATCGAAAAAGTGCAGCTCGAGGAGCCGTTCGCCGCCACGCTGTTCCAGCGTGGGCCGCACGCCGATGTTGACGACGCCGCCGTGCTCGGTGCCGCCGTGCCACGCGCGCACGGCATAGACGCCGTCGGGCGGAAACTGCTCGTTGTGCGCCCGCAAGTTGGCGGTGGGGTAACCGAGTTGGCGGCCGAGGCGGTTGCCCTCGGAGACGGTGCCCAGGACGGTGAACGGCCGGCCGAGCAGCCGTTTGGCCGCTTCCAGGTCGCCCCGCTGCACCGCCCCGCGGATCTCCGTGCTGCTGACCGGCCGGCCGTCGACCAAAACCGGCGGGACTTCGGTGAGCGTGAACCCATTCGCTTCAGCAAGCGCGCGCAACGTTGACACCGTGCCTGCGCGATCGGCACCAAACGTCCAACCTTCCCCCACCGCTTCTCCCCCCCCGGGGTTGGGCCGCCGCTAGAACCGGGCGTAAAAACGCCTCCGCCGTGGTGCGTGCGAACGGCAAGGTGAATTCCTGCACGAGCATCGCGTGCACACCCAACGAGCCGACGAGGCGCGCTTTGTGGGGGGTGGAGGTCAGGAGACGCGGCGCGGCCTCCGGGCGAAGCACTCGCACCGGGTGGGGGTGGAAGGTCAGCACGACGGCCGAACCGCCGGCAAGGCGCGCGCCCGTCGCGGCTTGCGCGATCACGGCTTGGTGGCCGAGGTGCAGGCCGTCGAAGACGCCGATCGCCAGGAACACCGGCCCCGGCACTCCGCCCAGTTCTTCAATCTGTCTCAGCAACTCCATGCGGCGGACCGGCCAATGGACGTCTGTTAGGCGCCCCGCATGCGTGAGACGTACCGCAAAACGAGCGCGTTTGCCGGCGAGGTAGTCGGCCCCGGCCCCCCGCAACTCGTCCACGGTGATTGCCGAAGCCACGCTGAACCGCCCGGATTTCGTCCTCCGCAGGGCGTGGAGGTGAGCGCCGCAGCCGAGTTCCTCACCGATGTCGTGGGCGTAGGTGCGCACGTAAAAGCCCTTGCTGCAGATGACCCGAAAATCGACGTCGGGCAGGCGCACGCCGATGATTTCGTGCGCGTAAACGTGCACGAAGCGTGGCTCGCGCGCCACGACTTTGCCTTCGCGCGCCAATTTGTAGAGCGGCACCCCTTCCTTCTTGATCGCCGAAACCATCGGCGGGGTCTGGTAGAAATCACCGTGGTATTTGGCGAATGCCGCCTCGATTTGTGAGACGTCCACGCCCGCGAAGTCCCGGGTCTCCGTCACGACGCCGTCGCGATCCTGGCTCGACGTCGACACGCCCAAGCGCATGGTGCCGACGTACTCCTTGTCTTCGCTCATCAGGAGGTCTTGAATCTTGGTGCCGCGGCCGATGACCACCAACAAGAGGCCCGTGGCGAAAGGGTCCAACGTACCACAATGCCCGACCTTTTGGATGCCGAGTCGGCGCCGCACGAGGGCAACCACGTCGTGGCTGGTCATGCCAGCGGCTTTGTCAACCAAGAGGACGCCGTCAAGGGCGCTGGCTAATTTCACGAGAAATCCTTTCTAGCACCTGTTGGGCCACCTCGCCCAGTTTACCGCGGATGCGGGCGCCGGCCGCCAAGCGGTGGCCGCCGCCGCCGAACTCGCGGCAGATGGCATTCACGTCCACCGCCGGGTTCTTGGAACGAAGACTGACGCGGATCCGACCCTCGTCCATTTCCTCGAAAAAACCCGCAACCGTCACCTCGTCAAGGCAACGGACCGCGTCGATCAAGCCCTCCACGTCTTCGGGTTGGATGCCGAGACGGCGCTTCGTCGCCATGTCCAGCAACAGGGCGGCTGCCCCGTCGCGGTAAACGGCTGCCCCGAGAAGTTCGCCTAACAGGACGGCGCGCCGGCGCGGGTAGCTTTCGTACAGCCGCAGGCAGATGGTTGCTGCGTCAACGCCGCGCCGCAGGAGGTCGGCGGCGATCGCCAGGGTGCGCGCCGTGGTGTTTGGGTAGCGGAACGAGCCGGTGTCAGTCGACAACGCGACGTAGAGCGCGGCCGCGCTGCCCGTCGGGAATGGGAGGCTTCCCCGGGTCAGGAGATCGTAGACGAGTTCCCCGGTGGCGGCCGCCTTGGGGTCCAGCCAGTTCAGGTCGCCGTAGGCGGGGTTGCTGGCGTGATGATCCAAGTTCAACCAAGGCCCCGCTGACCGCGCCACGCGCAGGCTCGCGCCGAGCCGTTCTTTTGAAGCGGTGTCCAGGCAAACCACCGCGTCAAACGCCTCCGCCTCAGCCGGCGGGGGGGTGACGGCTTCGCTGCCCTCCAGAAACCGCAAGTTGCCGGGACAACCATCCTCGTTCCAAGTAAAGACCACCTTGCCCTGCGCGCGCAACGCGAGCGCCAGGGCGAGTTGTGACCCGATGGCGTCGCCGTCTGGCCGGACGTGGCTCAACACCAAGATGCGCTGGGCGGCGGCCAGCGCCGCGACCACGGCAGCCTCCGGCGAACTCATGCCTCGTCGTCACCGTCGTTGGGCACCTCCAAATCCTGGAGGATTTCAAGCACGCGGTTGCCTCGCTCGATGCTCTCGTCGAGCCGGAAATGAAGTTGCGGTGTGTATTTCAGAATCACGCGCTTGGAAAGATCCGTCTGCAAAGAGGTGCGTTGCGCCTGCAGGGTCGCGATCACCCGCGCTTTTTCGTCGGGTTTGCCGATCACGCTCACGTAAACGTCGCAGTGCCGAAGGTCCGGGGTGACGCTCGCGGCAGAGATCGTGACCAACACCTTGGGTTGCAAGTCGACCTCGCGAGAAACCAAGTCGCTCATCTCTCGCCGGATCACTTCGTTCACGCGCTCTAGCCGATGTTTCATAGGGTGGAAAAGAACGGACGGCCAAGCGGCCGTACACAAAGGTGGCGCGACCCTGCTTGACCCTTGCGGGCAACGGAGAGCCACGCCGCCGAAGTGGTCAGAGCTGCTGGGCGACCTTCTCGAGGTTATAACACTCGATCACGTCACCCACTTCGTACTCGGAATAGTCGCCAAGTTTGATGCCGCACTCGACGCCCACCCGGACCTCTTTCACGTCGTCTTGGAACCGGCGCAACGTCGCGATGCCGCCATCGTAAACCGCCTGACGCCGGCGCAACACCCGGGCGCGCGCCGTGCGCGCGATGCGACCGTCGGACACATAACAGCCCGCCACGGTGCCTTTCGACAACTCGAAGATCTGGCGCACTTCGGCGTGGCCGATGATCGCTTCGCGAATCTCCGGATCCAGCATCCCAACCATCGCTTCCTTCACTTGGTCGATGAGTTCGTAGATGATGCTGTAAAGCTTGATCTGCACGCCCTCGCGTTTGGCGGCCGCGGCAGCCTGGTTCTCGACCTTCACGTTGAAGCCGATGATGACCGCATTGGACGCCGTGCCCAGCAACACGTCGGATTCGGTGATCGGCCCCACCCCGGTGTGGATGATTTCCAGATCGATCTTCTTGCTCTCAATCTGGTTCAGCGAAGCCACGATGGCTTCCGCAGACCCTTGCACGTCAGCCTTCAAAATCAGCTGCAGCTGCTTGCGGCCCTCGCCCATGCTGTCGAACAAGCTCTCTAGCGTGGCGCGTTGCGGAACCGCCAGTTTCTGACTGCGCTGTTCCATCAAGCGTTCCTCACTCAGCGCACGCGCCGAACGTTCCGACTCCATCACCAAGAGTTCGTCACCAGCGTTCGGCAGCCCCGTGAACCCTAGCACCTTGACCGGTGTGGATGGGCCCGCCTCCTTGACCGGTTTGCCCGTGTCGTCGATGAGGGATTTCACCTTGCCCCAATAATGGCCGCAAATGAATGGCTGCCCCACCTGCAAAGTGCCCATGCGGACGATGAGCGTCGCCGTCGGCCCGCGGCCGGCCTCCAATTGCGCCTCGATCACCGTGGCACGCGGCGAAACGGTTGGGCTCGCCTTCAACTCCATGATCTCCGCCTGCAGAAGCATCATCTCCAGCAGGGTGTCGATGCCGGTGCCCTTCGTGGCTGAGACCGGGCAACAGATCGTTTCGCCGCCCCAATCCTCCGGGGTTAAGCCGCGCTCCTGCAGCTGGCCCTTCACGCGGTCGACGTTGGCCGAGGCCAAGTCAACCTTGTTGATCGCCACCAGCATCGGCACCTTGGCCGCTTTGGCGTGGTTGATCGCCTCCAGCGTTTGCGGCATCAAGCCGTCGTCCGCGGCCACGACCAAGATGACCATGTCGGTGACGTTCGCCCCGCGGGCACGCATGGCCGTAAACGCTTCGTGGCCCGGCGTATCCAGGAAGGTAACCCTC
>CAXUNV010000298.1:5723-6171 GCA_964252355.1 uncultured Chthoniobacterales bacterium
GAAGGTGATGCGCTGACCCTTGTACACCACGCTGTAAGCGCCGATGTGCTGGGTGATCCCGCCCGCTTCGCCCGCCGCCACCCGGCTCTTGCGGATCGCGTCCATCAGCGACGTTTTCCCGTGGTCGACGTGGCCCATGAAGGTGATGATGGGCGCGCGCGGGACCAGCTCCTCCTGCTTTTCGATGACGGGCGGGGGCGGCTCTTCGACGACCGCTTCCACTTTGTGGACCCCAGCGCCTTTTTCCCGCTTCTCCACTTCAAACACGAAGCCGTGTTTGCGGCAGATGGCGGCGGCGACATCCTGCTCGATCGTGTGGTTGATCGCCGCAAAGATGTTCATCTCCATGAGGTCATGGATCAATTGAAACGGTTTGAGGCCGATCTGCAGCGCCAACTCGCGGACGATGATCGGGGGTTTCAGGTGCACCACCTTATCCGCCGAAGCC
>CAXUNV010000299.1:0-6162 GCA_964252355.1 uncultured Chthoniobacterales bacterium
CCGAAACGGTGGCGAGGAGCGACGCCCTCATACCTTCATGATGTCGACTTCTTTGCTCTCCAAGTGAGCGTCGACCTGCTTGACGTATTTGTCGGTCAGCTTTTGCACCTCTCCCTCGAGGTTGCGGCGTTCGTCTTCCGTGATCTGCCCGTCCTTCTCCAACTTTTTCACCTGGTCGATGCCCGTGCGCCGGTTGGTCCGGACCCGAACCCGCGCTTCCTCGGCCATGTGGCGGGCCGCCTTCACCAAGTCGCGACGACGCTCTTCGGAAAGCTCGGGCACGCGCAGGCGGATCAGCTTGCCGTCTACCGCCGGATTTAGGCCCAGCTTGGATTCGATGATCGCTTTCTCGATGTCGCGCGTCACGCTGCCGTCGAAGGGTTGGATGATGAGGAGGCGCGGTTCCGGCGCGCTAATCAACGCGAGCTGTTTCAGCTTCATGTTCGTCCCGTAGGCCTGCACGTCGAGGTTGTCGACCAAACTGGGCGAAGCCTTTCCGGTCCGCACGGACGAAAATTCGTGGACCATGTAATCCACGCTTTTTTCCATGGCGTCTTCCGTCTCCAGCAGAATGTCGTCGGCTGTCATAAGGGATCCTTTTTGGCGGGGGGTGGGTTCCCAGGGTACCTGCAGCGCCGCGCGTTCGTCAACCGGTGCCGGGCCCCTTCACTCGGAGGTCACCAGCGTGCCGACCGGTTCACCGCACACGACCCGGGTGATGTTGCGCGGTCCGCCCATGTCGAACACGATGATGGGCACCCGGTTGTCCATGCAAAGGCTGAAGGCGGTGGAATCCATCACCTTAAGCCGTTTGGTGAGCGCCTCCGTGTAAGTGACCCGATCGTAGCGTTGGGCGCCCGGGTTCAGCTTTGGGTCGCTGTCGTAGACGCCGTCCACCTTGGTGGCCTTGAGGATGACCTCGGCCCCGATCTCGCTGGCGCGGAGCGCCGCCGTGGTGTCCGTCGAGAAAAACGGGTTGCCGGTGCCGGCACCGAAGATCACCACCCGGCCAAGTTCCAGATGCCGGATGGCGCGCCGCAGGATGAACGGTTCGGCCACGTTGGCCATTTCGATGGCGGTTTGGAGCCGGGTGACGACGCCCACCTGTTCCAGGGCGCTCTGCAAGGCCATGCCGTTGATCACGGTGGCCAACATGCCCATGTAATCGGCGGTGGTGCGATCCATGCCGCGGTGACTGGCGTCGAGCCCGCGCCAGATGTTGCCCCCCCCGATGACCACGGCGATCTCGACCCCGAGATCGCGCACTTCTTGGATTTGACGGGCGATGTCGCTGACGATCGCCGGTGAGATGGCCTCGTGACTGCCCTGCTCGCGGAGCGCCTCCCCGCTTAGTTTCAAGACGATCCGCCGGTATTTAGGCTGGCCGGGAGCCGTTTTGAGGTTGGACATGAAAATTCGTTAAGGCCATAGGGGAGCGCACCCCGTAAGTCAAGGCGGGCGGGACTCGTGCAGGCCAAAGCAGAGAGGCCAGAGGCCAAAGAGACTGACGTTCTGCTGGAGCCACACCGCGAATCCCTCCGGCCGGTGGCCGCCCCCGTTTTGGCCTTTGTCATCCGCTCTGGGCCAACAACGTCGCCAAATCCCCTTCCCCGATCACCTTCACGCCCAGCTTGCGCGCCTTGTCGAGCTTGCTCCCGGCATCCTCGCCGGCGAGCACGTAGGAGGTTTTCTTGCTGACGCTCCCCGCGACGCGGCCGCCGTGCGCCCGAATCAGTTCCTCGAAATGATCCCGGGGCTGGCTCAAGGTGCCGGTGAGCACCCAGCTGGTGCCGGCGAGCCGATCGCTGAGCGCCGCCGCTTGCTCACCGTCGGACTCGCCGAATTTCAGGCCGTGACGCCGAAGCGCGTCGAGCAACGCCGCGTTGTCCGGGTTGCGGAACCAATCGTGCAAGCTTTGGGCCATGATCTCGCCCGTGTTCGGGGCGGCCGTCAGCTCCGCCACGCTCGCGGCGCGGAGGGCGTCCATGGTTCGGAAATAAGCCGCCAACTCCCGCGCGGCGGTGGCACCAACGTGCGGGATGCCCAAGCCGAAGATCAAGCGCCAGAGCGGTTGCGCCTTGCTCGCCTCAATGGCGCGCAGGAGGTTCTCCACGCTCTTTTTGCCCATCCGTTCGAGCCCGGAGAGTCCTTCGGCGGTGAGGTCATAAATGTGGTCGAGGCGCCGCACCAAGCCCGTGGCGACCAGCTGTGCCACCATGGCTTCACCCAACCCCTCAATGTCGAGGGCGCCCTTGTGCGCAAAATGTTCCAAGCGCCGCTTCACCTGTTCCGGGCATTCGACGTTGGGGCAGCGGGTGTCGATCTGCCCTTCCACCCGCACGACGGCGGTCCCGCAGCTCGGGCAACGCTCGGGCATGACGAACGGCACCTCCGCACCGGTCCGCCGGGCGCTGAGCACCTCCACCACCGCCGGGATGATTTCCCCGGCCTTTTCGATCCGCACCACATCGCCGACCCGGATGTCCTTGCGCTTGATCTCCTCGCCGTTGTGCAGCGTGGCGCGCGCGACCGTGGTACCGCTCAGGAGGACGGGCTGAAGATTGGCAACCGGGGTCAGCTTGCCCGAGCGCCCGACCTGCACCTCGATCGACAGCAACTTCGTTTCGGCGCGTTCTGGCTGGTATTTGTAAGCCATCGCCCAGCGCGGCGCCTTCGAGGTGTAGCCCAGCTGCTCCCGCAAGTCGAACCGGTCGACTTTGACCACGGCGCCATCGGTCTCGTACGGGAACGCATGCCGGAGACCGTCCAGTTCGCGGATCGCCCCGAGCACTTCTTCGACCGTCGTCGCGGTCCAAACCCTCGCCGGCGTGACGAGCCCCCAACCCGCGATCCGCGCCAGGGCTTCGCGGTGCGACGTGCCTTCACCCCCTTCGCTGAAGCCGCAGCCATAGAACACGGCGTCCAGCCTCCGCTCGGCGACGATCCGCGGGTCGAGTTGTTTTAAGCTGCCGGCCGCCGCGTTGCGCGGGTTGGCGAAAAGGGGTTCCTCGCTCTCCGCCCGGGCCGCGTTCAACGCCGCGAACACCCGTTTCGGCATGAACACCTCGCCGCGGATCTCCACTTCCGCCGGGTGGGGTGCCCGCAACCGGAGCGGGACCGACCGGATCGTGCGCACATTGGCGGTGACGTCATCGCCCACGATCCCGTTGCCACGGGTGACCGCGTGGACCAGCTTGCCGTCCCGGTACGCCAGCGAAAGGGCAACCCCGTCGACCTTTGGTTCGACCACCGTGGCCGGCGCCTCGCCGCCCAGATGCCGTTGCACCCGCCGAAAGAACTCCGCCACTTCCTCCTCGGAATACGTGTTGTCGAGGCTCAGCATCGGCGTGCGGTGGGCGATCTGCCGAAAGCCTTCGATCGGCTGGCCGCTCACCCGGCGGGTGGGCGATTCTGGCGTGATGAACTCCGGGTGCGCCTCCTCCAGCTCCCGCAGCCGCCGCATCAACCCATCGTATTGCGCATCGCTGATGCGCGGATTGGCTTCCAAGTAGTAAAGCCGGTCATGTTCCTCGATCTCTTGGCGCAGGGCCGCAATTTGCTGGTCTGGCGGTGCAGGGTTGACCATGGGCGAAAACGTTCGACCCACAGGAGTCTTACCATCTCTGGCCGTGAGGCAATGCGGAAATGAGGTTTGCCAACCGCCGCCGCCTTCTGCCCAGCAAAAGGCTGACGCAGCCAGCTTTTGGATCGGGAGGCAAGAAACGATCCGGGCGTTGTTCGATTTTGCACAGGACGGGTTGCGCCCGGACCTTTTCAGCCATCGATTCAGACAACGGCCGGCGTGCAACTGGCCCGTTTTGCAGCCGTGAAAGGTTGGCACAACGAATGCTCTACCTTCTGCCCGTTAGGTTGCCTGCAGTTTGAAAAGGTTCGCGGGTTCACGGAGCGCGGCTTGGCCGGGTCGAGTGGGCGACGGGTTCTGGGGGGAAAACGGTCGCTCACTCCTGAGGGAGCTTGGTCAAGCCGCCGCTCCCTTTTTATGAGGGTCACACGCCGGCACGGGGCATCGGAGGGGAACGGAAAGGTGCTGCCAGGAAACGCCAAAGCCACTCGTCACCCGAACTCCCCGCAACGTTTAGCCCCGCACGCGACGACGACCTTGCGTGCCGCTTGGCGTTATGCCTACAAGATTTCGGCGGAATCGGCGCGGAAGTTTTACGCCGAATAGCGGGTTAAAGTGGAGGGAGCGGGCGCTGATTTCAGGGCGAGAGATGGCGCCACAACCCGAGTGCCAGCCAGATCATGACGGCGCCGTTGCCCACCTCGAACGCGGCCCATGCCTTGGGCTGGCGGAGGCAGGGCTGCAAAAATCGCGCGCCGTACCCGACGAAGAAAAACCAACCGGCGGAGGCCACGATGGCCCCGCCCGCAAAAGGCACGCGGTTCGGCAGTGAGCTGGCCACTCCACCCAAGATGAACACGGCATCCAAGTAAGCGTGCGGGTTGAGCAGGCTGAAACCCAAGCTCGCCCACACCGTGGCCGCCAGCGAACCGGCGCCCGGCCCGCCGAGCAAGGTTTGCGACCCGCGCGTGCCGCGCCGGACCGCTGCCATGCCGTAGGCCAGCAGGAACGCGCCGCCGGCGACCAGCAAAAGCCGTTGCGCGACCGGCATGAGCGTGAGAGCAGAGCCGACGCCAAACACACCGACGCTGATGAGCAGTGCGTCGCAAACGGAACAGGTCACCGCCGTGGCGAACACGTGGCGACCTTCCAAACCGCGGCGCAACAAAAAACTGTTTTGGGCTCCGATCGTGGTGATTAGACTCGCGCACGTGCCGAAGCCCTTGACGAAAGACCCCAAGTCCAGAAACACCCAGGATCTTACAATTTTTAACACAAAAGGCAAATAGGCTTAACGTACATGGCGTGGTATGACCAGAACACCTTGCAAATGGACGCTTTGGACCTGAAAATCTTGTCGTTGATCCAGAATGATGCCCGGGTTGCCCACGCCGCCGTAGGTGAAAAGCTGGGGTTGACGGCGCCGGCGGTTCACGCCCGCATCAAACGGCTGGAGCGCGACGGGATCATCCGCGGATACCTCACCTCGATCGACCCGGAAGCTGTCAACCAGACCTTGTTGGCGTTTGTGCGGGTGATGAACAATGCGAAAGGGCCCGACGAGACCCGGTTCGAGGAGTTCGTCCGCGGCGAACCAAGCATCTTGGAGTGCCACGACACCTCGGGCGAGGATAGCTACCTATTAAAGATCCGGACGGACGGCCCGGCCGCGTTGCGGGCCTTGCTGGCACGGATCCGCGAGCATCCGGGAGTAGAACGCACGGTCACCGCGATTTCCCTTTGCACGATCAAGGAATCCGAGGGACCGCCGCTGAGATTGCCGACGAGTTGAAGCAACCGTAAGCAACTTGCATCAATAAGGGACGGGGATCCCCGCTGTTCATTGGTGCAATCGGTGAAATTGAAACAATTGGCACAATTCTTTTATGCCGCCGATTCGAGCATCTTCGGCCGTTGGTCGTCGACGGTCGGCGTGACGCGCGCCTCGTCGAGCGTCAATCCGCCCGTCTGCTCGTACCAAGCGACGATCGCCTCAGTTTTGGCGCGCACGTCACCGTCGGTGATGTCCACGTAAAGCTTCGGCAACCGGCTCTTCTCGACGCATTCCGCCATGTACTCCTGTTCACGCAGGATCATGGTCAAATCGTCGTACTGGCTTGGGTTGCCCGACACCTTGAGGCGTTCGCGCCGGGCCTCCACGAAGGTTCTCGGGTCACGGTGGCAAAAGACGATGCGAAACCCGAGCCGGTGCAGCCGTTCCTCCATGCTTTCAAACGAGTAGCGCCGGTGTAGGTAGAGCCACTGGTAGACGGTCGTGGAGAGGTGAAACCGGTCGATGATGTAGGAGAGGTACGGCTGGTGCTCGAAGAGCCGCAACCACAAGTCGTAGGTTTCCAACGCCAGCGTCTCGCGCTCGGGCCGGAACGTGATGAGGCATTCTCCCCAGGGCGCATTCAGGAACCCTCCCCATTCGGCGGACAAGATGGGCGAGTGGTAGCGGTACTTGCGAGGACCGACGAACCGGGGGTGCTCGTTGAGCGCAAACGCCAACTCGGTTTTGAGCGTCATCCGGGTCCCTTCCAGGATGATTTTCGGGCAGAGATTGCGCCAGGCGGCGG
>CAXUNV010000300.1:0-6113 GCA_964252355.1 uncultured Chthoniobacterales bacterium
GCTTTGGGGAGGTGCGGTCCACGCGTCCGCGGTCAGTCGAGGTAGCGTCGCACCAGGTCGCCGTACGCGTCGATCCGCCGGTCCCGCAGAAACGGCCAATGGGTGCGTTGCCGGTCGAGTTCAGCCAAGTCCGCCTGCACCACCAGGGTTTCTTCCTGGTCGGCGGAGGCCCGGGCGATGACCTCGCCCGAAGGGTCGGCGACAAAGCTTTGGCCCCAAAACTCGATGCCCTCCCCGCCGTCGGGCGCTTCGTGCCCGACCCGGTTGGGGGCGACCACGTAACAGCCGTTGGCGATGGCATGTCCGCGCTGGATGGTCTCCCACGAACGGTGCTGGCGCTCGCCGAACTGCGCCTTTTCGGAAGGGTGCCAACCGATCGCCGTCGGAAAAAAGAGCACTTCCGCACCTCCCAACGCAGTGAGGCGCGCGGCTTCCGGGTACCACTGGTCCCAACAGACCAAAACCCCGATGGGGGCGTGGCGGGTTTTCCAGGTGCGGAACCCGAGGTCGCCCGGGGTGAAGTAAAATTTTTCGTAAAAGAGCGGGTCATCCGGGATGTGCATCTTCCGGTACTTGCCCAACAGCGAGCCGTCGGCATCGATCACCGCGGCGGTGTTGTGGTAAAGCCCGGCCGCGCGTTTTTCGAAGAGGGAAGCGACGATCACGACGTCGAGTTCGCGCGCGACCGCGGCCAGCTTCTCGGTCGTCGGACCCGGGACCGTTTCGGCGAACTTAAAGTATTTGTGATCCTCCACCTGGCAGAAGTAGACCGTCGTGAAGAGTTCCTGCAGACAAACGATCTGCGCGCCGCGCGCGTGGGCGTCGCGGATGCCCGCAATGGCCTTCTCGACGTTCTGGGCGGGGTCCAGGGAACACCTCATCTGGACGAGGCCGATGGTGAGCATGGGACCCAGTAGGTCGGCGCTACGCGCATCGCAAATCGCAAATGGCCAGGGCCAAACGGGAGGGGCGGAGGAAACCCTCTCGGCGAAGGCCGCCGGTTGAGGGTCCCGGCCAAACGATGCAGGGAGCGCGGACGCTTCGTCCGTAACGAGCACCTACCGCCGGATCACGCCCGCGCCACGGTGAGGCGTGGTAAGGCAAGGCGAGTGCTGCCTTACCCGCCGGGCCGGAGCCAGGGTGCAATCCGCCTTCCCCGTGACGGACGAAGCGTCCGCGCTCCCTGCGTCAACCGTCAGGACCGTCGTGGGACGTTTCCCGCCGACAACCCGCCCCTGCGCTTCGCCCGATTTGGCGGTTGGCAACGGGGGGCATAGCGCCGAGGCTCCGCCCGTATGTTGCAAGACGTCAGGATCATTCTGCACACTTCCAAAGGTGACATCGAAGCCACCCTGCACCCGGCGCACGCCCCGGTTGCCTCCGCCAACTTTCTGAATCTCGCTTACCGCAAGTTTTACGACGGGCTCACCTTCCACCGGGTCGTGCCGCGGTTTGTGGTCCAGGGCGGCGACCCGCAGGGCACCGGTTCGGGCGGTCCGGGTTACCAATTCGAAAACGAGATCCACGGAAAGAAAAGTCACCGGCAGACCGGCGTGCTGGCGATGGCCAACGCCGGTCCGGACACCAACGGTTCGCAGTTCTACATCACCATCGATGCGCTCCAGGCCGGGCACGTCGACATGTTGGATTCGAGCTACACGATTTTCGGCTCAGTGACCAAGGGGCTCGACGTGGCGCAGAAGATCGCCAAAGGTGATCGCATCACTTCCGTCGACGTTTTGGACTCGCCGGACGCGCTGTTCGCCGACCAGAAAGCGCGGCTCGCCAAATGGAACCCGGTGCTGGACAAGAAGTTTGGAAAACGGCTGGGTCCGGCGCCGACCGTGGCGTGACGTTCCCGCGGTCACGAGTGCCCTGGCCGCGGTCTACTTTGGTTCTTTGCTCGGCCTCGTCCGTTGGTCCGACCTGTCGGTCCCTGGTCATGGCATCTTTTTCGCCGTCGCTGGGATGGTTGCCGGCGTGGCGTACCTGGGTGGACTTACCCAATTGCGCGGGTTTGCGGCCGGTACGCGATCCCCATCGGGCGGGATTTCGCCGGAGGTTTGGCTCTGGACGGTCACGCTCCTCGGACGCGCCGTCCTGCTCTGGGCGGCCCCGGGTGACGACGTTTGGCGTTACCTCTGGGAGGGACGGTTACAAGGGGTTCACCTCAACCCTTACGCGCTGGCCCCGGCCACCCCGGGCCTGTCGCTGCCGCAGGATGCCGCGTGGGCGCTCGTCAACCACCGGGAGTGGAAGGCCATCTACCCACCGGGGGCTGAAGCCCTTTTTCGCGTCCTCGCGCCGGGCGGCGTCCCGGCGTTTAAAGCGGCTGCTTTGGCTGCTGACCTGGGGGTGATCTTCGTGTTGCGCTGGGCGTGGCCGGAACCGCTCGGGGCGACGACGGTGGCGGCGTACGCGTGGAACCCGCTCGTCGTCTACGCCGGCGCCGCCCATTTTGACTCCTGGATGGTGTTGGCCGTGGCGGGCGCCCTCGCGTGTTGGGGACGAATAACGCCTGGCCCGCCGGAGCGGGCCGGTGGCCGGATGGCGGCCGGCACCAGTAGTTTGGCGGTCGGCATTGCCCTCAAACTCGTGCCCGCCGTCCTCCTGCCGCTCTGGGCGTGGCACCTGCGGCGCCGGGCTGTTTGGTTGCTCCTGGCCCCGGGCCTGCTCCTGGCGTTAGCCATGGCTTACGGCTACCCGGGGCTGAATCCACTGGCCGAACTCGCCCGCTTCGCCCGGGTCTCCCGTGCCAACGACCTCCTTTGGTGGGCCCTCGACCCGCTGCTGCCAAACCCGTGGGGTGACAATCGCCTCTACGAACGGATCACCCTTCTGGCTGTGCTGGCCCTCGCTTGGTGCGGTCGTCGCCGACCGTTGGAAACGTCCGGGGATACCCTGGCGTGCGTCGCCGTGCTGAGTCCCGCCCTGCACCCTTGGTACCTCCTTTGGGCGTTGCCGTTCGTGCTCCAGCGGCCTTACGCCCGGGCCTACCTTGTGCTGACCGTTTCCGTGTTCGCCTACTTCACCCTCACGAGCGACTCACCGCTGGGCCGCGCTTGGCAGCAGCCCTGGTGGCATCACCTGGTTGTCGTGGCGCCGCCTTTGGCCATCCTCGTTTGGCGGGCGACCGCGCGTTTTTGGCAACCTGCGAAAGGCTGACGGGCGGCCCGCCCGTGCTTCCCTCCACTTGCGTTCGCTCAGGTGCACGCAAGAATCCCGCGTGAGTTCCCGCGTCGCCGACTACGATTACGACCTGCCGAACGACTTGATCGCGCAGCACCCGACGCTGCGTCGGGACGAATCCCGGCTGCTCGTGCTCCACCGGACGCTTGGCGCCTGGGAGCACCGGCAATTCACCGACTTGAAGGGGTTCTGTACGCCGGACGATCTCCTCGTGTTCAACAACACCCGGGTGATCCCGGCGCGGGTCCGCATCCCGGGCCGGAACGCCGAACTTTTGCTGTTGCAACGTTTGGGCGAGCTTTGCTGGCGCTGCTCCGTTCGCCCCGGCCGCTGGTTCAAGCCGGGAAGGGCGTGGACCATGCCGGGCTGCGCGGCCCAGGTGCTGTCGATCGAGGAGAACGGCGACCGGGTGGTAAAATTCGACCGGGAACCTGACCTCGCGGCCATCGGTGAAATGCCGTTGCCACCCTACGTCGAGCGGCAGCCGGACCCGAGCGACGCCGAGCGGTACCAAACGGTCTATGCGACCGAGGCAGGGGCGGTGGCCGCGCCCACCGCCGGGCTGCATTTCACGGAGGAAACGCTCCGGCGATTTCCGCACGCCTTCGTCACGCTGCACGTCGGTCCCGGCACGTTCCGGCCGGTCAAGGTGGCGGATGCCGCCGATCACCCGATGCACGAAGAACACTTCCGCATCGACGCGACCTCGGCGGCGGCCATCGGTGCCGCGCGGTCCGTCCTCGCGGTGGGTACCACCACCGTCCGGGTGCTCGAGGCCTCGATGGCGAAGCACGGCGAAGTTCGGGCCGGGGAGGGGACCACTGACCTGTTCATCCGCCCACCGTACCGGTTTCGGCGTGTGGACAAGCTCCTGACGAATTTCCACCTGCCCCGCTCGACGCTGCTGATGTTGGTGTCGGCGTTCGCCGGCCGGGAACTGGTGCTGGCCGCTTACGCCGACGCGGTGCGGGAGCGGTACCGGTTCTTTTCGTACGGGGACGCCATGCTCCTCCTCTGAGGGGCGTCACCCGTCAGAGCAGGCCAAATGACAAAGACCAAAGGCCAAAAAGGGGCAGGAATGATGGCCGCCCCTGCTTTTTTGGCCTTGGTCATTTGGCCTTTGTCATCCGTTCTCGGCACGTCGGGTGCGGAAGAAGTCCTGCAACGCTTGGCGGCACTCAGCCTCACGCACCCCGGCGGTGATGTCGCAGCGGTGGTTGAGCGCCGGCATCTGCAGCAGGTTCAGCACCCCCCCCGCCGCCCCGCCTTTGGGATCGGCGCATCCGAAGACCACGCGCCGCACGCGGGCGTGCACCAAGGCGCCGGCGCACATCGGGCACGGTTCTTTGGTGACGTAGAGGTCGCAATCGTTGAGCCGCCAATCGCCGACGGCGCTTTCGGCCTGGGTGATGGCCAACATCTCGGCGTGCGCCGTCGCGTCCTTCAGGGTCTCCACCTGATTCCACGCGCGGGCGATGATCTCCCCGTTCCGGACCACGACGGCCCCGACCGGCACCTCGTCGCGAGCCGCCGCTTTGCGCGCTTGGCGCAAGGCTTCTCCCATGAAATAGGTGTCGCTGGAGAAGTCTAGGGATCCGTCCATCGCGGGAGCAACTATTAAGCAAGAGGAGAAAGAGATGAACAGCAAAGCGACGATCATCGCACCTTCGGTGCTGGCCTGCGACTTCCTGCGGATCGGCGACGAGTGCGCCCGGGTGGAGGCCGCCGGCGCGGACTGGCTGCACTTAGACGTGATGGACGGGCATTTTGTGGACAACATCTCCTTCGGCGCACCGGTGGTGGAGGCGATTGCCCAAGCCGCCACCAAACCGTTGGACGTGCACCTCATGATCGACCGGCCGGATCACTTTGCCCCGCGCTTTGCCAAAGGGGTGGCGAACGTGACCGTGCACGTGGAAACTAAGCACGACGTTGCGGCCACCCTGCGCGCGATCAAGGAAGCCGGGGCCACGGCCGGCTTGGCGATCAGTCCGCCGACGCCGTTCGCGCAGGCGGAACCATTCTTGGAACTCATCGACCTGTTGTTGGTGATGACCGTCAACCCGGGTTTTGGTGGTCAAGCCTTCATCCCGCAAACCATGGAGAAAGTCCGGCGCGCCGCAGAATTGCGGTCGGCCCAGGGGTTGGATTTTCACATCGAAGTCGACGGCGGGATCAATGCGGAGACTTCGCGGATCGCGAGGGACGCCGGTGCCAACGTGCTGGTTGCGGGCACCGGGATTTTCCGCGCCTCGGACGCGGCGGCGGCGATCCGCAACCTACGTGGCTGAGGGGGTCGGGTGAGCGCCGAATGTTTCCAGAGTCATGGGCGGGGAGTGCGTGCCATGCTGGGGTTGACGGCGGCCCGGCGCCTCTCCATTTGGGCCCTCGCGCTGCTTGCGGTAGTGCTGGCGCTGCCGTCGGCGGGGTGGGCCCGGCCTCGGCCCCGAGACCTGGCGCTCGTGGACGGGCGCGTCGTCTTGACGGATCGCGCCCTGCGCCACATCGAGGCGCGACACTGGCCGGACAGCCCGGCGCCCGGTGCCGGCAAGTTTGCGGAGGGCATCACGCCGGACGCCTTGCGGGCGCTGATTGATGAAACCACGCTCAAAGGCCGCGTGCGCCCCAATACCCATGGCCGTCCCGGGGTCACTTATGAGTGCGACTTCGGCCGGACGCTCGGGATCGACATCCAGGGACGACCCGCCAGCCGTTTGCGGGTGGTGGTGTCGCCGGAACGCGAAGTGGTGACGGCATTCCCCTTCTGAACCGACCCTCGTACCATGCTGCGACTCCATTACCGGCTGAGGGGCGCCGCCCGGATCCGGCCCGGGGAGTTGGCGGTCGTCAACGCGACCGACCTGCGTTTCCGGCGGTTCTTGGGGGACTTGATCCTGACCGGGGCAACCGCCGCCTTCAGCGCG
>CAXUNV010000301.1:0-4291 GCA_964252355.1 uncultured Chthoniobacterales bacterium
CGGTTGCATGGGAAGGGGAGACGCTTGGGAGAAGAACGTGGGGCGGGCAGGCGCACGTTTGGCGCCGTGCCCCAAGGGGGAAAACAAGGCACGTTTATCGGTCCGTTCCGCCGTCGTCGAGGAAGTTTCCGTTTCGTGCCAACAAAAGCGGGGCGTTGCCGGCGGAAACCTGGTCTGGGCGCGCCGCGGTCCCAGGATCGTCCCCGGCCAAGCAACGCAGGGAGCGCAGACGCCCCGGGAGGGGGGGCGCCCCCCCCCAAGGGAGCGCAGCGGCGGGTAAGGTGCCTCGCCTCTCCCTTTGACTTGCGGCCGATTCCTTTTCAGGTTGCGCCACGGTCGCGCCCATGAAGGCGTGTCCCCGCGCCCCCCTTCATGAAAGCCTACGCCTCGCTCTGGTCCGCCGACCCGCTCGCTTTGGGAGAAGCCGTCCGGCTCGTCGACCGCGCCGTGGCCGGTTACCATCTTGACGTGATGGACGGGGTCTGCGTGCCGGACCTGCTGTTTGGCCCGGGGATCGTCTCTGCCCTCCGGCCGAGAACCGCCAAAGCGCTCGACGTCCACTTGATGCTTTCGGACACGAACGGGTGGATCGACCGGTTCGCGGACGCCGGGGCGGACTTCATCACGGTGCACCGGCAGTTCTGCCGGGACCTGCCTCGGGCGTTGGCGCAGATCCGGGCGCGCGGCGCCCGGGCCGGTTTGGTCGTGGAACTCCGGGACGGGCTCACCGCGGAGGATTTGCAGCTCGGCAGCGTCGATCGTCTTCTGGTCATGGGCACCGAGATCGGCGTGAAAGGGTGCGGGCTGCACCCCGAAACACCCGGGCGGGTTCGCCAAGTGTTGGAGGTGTGCGCCCGGCTGGGGCGTCGCCCGGAAATCGTGGTCGACGGCGGGATCCGCCGCGGGACCGTGCCCCTGCTGGCCGAGGCGGGCGCAGACGGCGTGGTGCCAGGATCGCTCGTCTTCGGGGACTCCGACCCCTGCGCGGTCCTACGTTGGATCGCGGCACTTGGATCACGCCAAACCCAACCGGAGGCGTCGGTGTGACCAAAGAACCTCGCCTCTTGCGGGTCGGCGTTTTGGGTTGTGGCCAGATCGC
Source organism: uncultured Chthoniobacterales bacterium (assembly GCA_964252355.1). Classification (GTDB taxonomy): domain Bacteria; phylum Verrucomicrobiota; class Verrucomicrobiia; order Chthoniobacterales; family JAFAMB01; genus CAXUNV01. The sequence continues at coordinate 1,100 of CAXUNV010000301.1, forward strand.
GCAGGCTGCCCACCTGGAAGCCTGCGTGAAGGCGCGCAACGCCGAACTCTACGCCGTGTGCGACGCGGCGGAGGATCTCGTGGCGAAGATGGCCGCCCGCTTCGAGCCGCGCCGCACCTACCCTGATTACGGCGCGATGTTGGCGGACCCGGAAGTCGAAGCGGTGGTGGTCGCCATCGCGGACCAGTTTCACGTCGAGGCCGCCAGCCGCGCGCTGGACGCGGGCAAGCACGTGTTGGTCGAAAAACCGCTCGGCACCTCGGTGGCGGAGTGCGAACGGTTGGCGGCCCAGGCGCGCGGCTCCCGTTGCCTTGTGCAGGTGGGCACCATGAAGCGGTTCGATCCGGGGATCGAGGCGGCGCGCCGCTTTCTGGACGAAGAAGGCGGCGAGATCCTTGCGTTGAAGGCTTGGTATTGCGACTCAATCTACCGCTACGTGGAGACCGACAACCTCCAGCCGGTGCCGGTGGTCAGTGCCTCGGCGCGCCGGCCACCGGGAGACCCGAAAGCCAACCGCCCCGTTTACTACCTGTTGGGTCACGGCAGCCACCTTTTCGACACGGCGCTCTTCCTGGGCGGACCTCTGCTCGCGGTGCGCGCGACCCGCACCGAGAAGTTCGGCAGCCTTTGCTGGATGGTGACCGCCGAGTTTGCGGGCGGCTTCACGGGTCACTTGGACCTGACGATCCCGGTGCGCATGGGTTGGCATGAAGGCTTCCAAATCTACGCCGAGGGCGGCGGGATCGTGGGGCGCACGCACAACCCCTGGTATTTCCGCGCGAGCGAGGTCGAGTGCTTTTCTGCCAAGGACGGGGCCGCACGCCGGGTCTGGGGTGCGGACGCCCATTTTTACAAACGCCAGCTGGAAGGGTTTGCCGAGTCGGTCCTGCACGGCGTACCCCAACGCGGGGCGACCGCCGACGACGGTACCCACGTCGTGCGCGCCCTCACCGCGGTGGCCAAGGCATGCCGCACGGGCGACCGCGTCGCCCTTGCCGACGTCGACGGGGAGACCATCGCATGAGGCTGGGGGTATTCGCCAAAACCTACGTGCGCCCTTCCTTGGACGCCTGCTTCGCCGCAGCCGCGCGCGACGGGTTGCGCGCGGTGCAGTTCAACCTCGCGTGCGCCGGGGTGCCGACGTTGCCCGATGCACCCGTGCCAGACATCCTGACCCGCGAGGTTTGCGAAACTGCCCGCCGTCACGGGGCCGAACTCGCGGCCGTCTCCGGCACTTTCAACATGGCGCACCCCGACGAGGCCGTGCGCCAGGACGGCGGTCGACGGCTGCGGCACGTCATCGTGTGGGCGGCGACGGCGGGAGTGCCGGTGGTGACCCTGTGCACCGGGAGCCGCGACGCCGTCGACATGTGGCGGGACCACCCGGAAAACGGCTCTCCGGCGGCTAGGCACGACTTTTTGCAGACCCTGACGCCCGCCCTGGTCGCGGCAGAAGCTGCTGGTGTGACCTTGGCGATCGAGCCCGAACCGGGCAACGTGGTCGCCGACGCCGCTGGGGCGCGCCGCCTGCTGGACGCTTTGAGAAGTCCGCGTTTGCGAATCATCCTCGACCCGGCCAACCTGATAAGACCGGAAGAACCGGCCGACCGCAATGCTGAGCGGCTGACTGCCGCCGTCGCCCTACTCGCCGTCGACACCGTCATTGTCCATGCCAAAGACCGGCGGGCCGACGGCACCGTTTGCCCGGCGGGAGGTGGGGTGGTCCCCTTCCTGCCGTTCCTCCAGGCCTTGCAGCGGGCCGGATACGGCGGCCCACTCATCATCCACGGCATCGACGAGCCGGAACTGCCGGCCGCCGTCACCCATCTGCAGGAAACCCTCGCCGCCCTTGCCACCGGGCCCGCCCATGCCCTTCGTTGACCTCGCCGGCGGACGGTTTCATTACGCCGAGGTCGGGTCCGGCCGGCCTTTTGTGTTCGCCCACGGGTTGGGCGGGGACGCGTCTCAGCCCCTCGGATTCTGCACCGACCTCGACGGTTGGCGCGCCGTGGCGATCGACTTCCGCGGTCACGGGCGGACCGTGGCCGGCTTGGAGTCAGCGCAGCTCTCGTTTGACGGTTTTGCGGGCGACCTCGCCGCCGTGCTCGACCGTTTGCGGCTCGACCGCGTCGTTCTGGGCGGCATTTCGATGGGCGCGGGCGTGGCACTCGCCTTGGCCTTGGCGCAACCCGCGCGAGTGACCGGCTTGGCGCTGGTGCGGCCCGCGTGGTTGGACGCGTCTTTTCCGGCCAACCTGCGCGCGTTCCCCCTGGTCGCCCGGCTGTTGGAGGAACATGGCGAGGATGAAGGGGAACGCCGCTTCCGGCAATCGCCGGAGTTTGCCGAACTGGCGGCGGGATCAACCGCGGCGGCCACCTCGCTCCTGGCGCAGTTCCATCGCCCGCAGGCGCGGGCCCGGTGCGCCGTGCTGGCGGCCATGCCGGGCAGTGTGCCGGTCCGCCCGTTGGCCCGTTGCGGGGAACTCCGGGTCCCGACGCTGGTCGTCGTCAACGGTCAGGATCCCGTGCACCCCGAAGCGTTAGGCGAGCAGTTGGCCGCGGCGATCCCCGGCGCCCGGTTGGGGCGGATCACGCCGAAGGCTGTCGCGGAAAGTCGCCACGCCAGCGACCTCGAGGGCGTCCTCCGTGAATTTCTCGGAGCTCTAGGTCCGCTTTGACGGCTGCAGGGCTGCCACCTCCAAACCATAGGCAGGGCAAGGCGGGGGACGGGACGCCGCCGAGCGCGCACCAGGGTGCAGCGCCCTGTAAAGACGCTGGCCGCCATGCCCGATGACGGGCGGGACGCCCGCGCTCCCCTAGAGCCCGCCGGGACCATGCTTCCCTTCGGCCTTGGCCCTTCGGCCTCTCCCCTTTGGACTGCGCGCGGAGCGCGCCGCGCCCGCCTACGTGTCGCGCACGCTTTCGCTGGGGTGATCCTCGGCGTCTTGGAGGTCCCGATCTCCGGTGACCTCTTCCCAATCGTAACCCGTGAACGCCGCGAACGCTCCCAACGACCGCTCCCATTCCAAACGGTTTTTCACATACCTGCGGCGACCCGCGGTGGTGTCGGCCCGGGTGCGTACGCCAACCGCGCGAAACCGGCGCAGCGTCTGGTCGAAGCGCCGGTGCCAACGGGGCAGCTCCGCCTCCGGGGGCGGGGGGCGGGAAACCACCGCCGTGGGGACGCCCGCGG
>CAXUNV010000301.1:4301-6100 GCA_964252355.1 uncultured Chthoniobacterales bacterium
CTCGTCGCCGGTCTCGACGCGCAGGTTGAGGAAGACCGTGAGTTGGCGCAAGACGTAGCGGGCGGTCTCCTCCAGAGTGGCCACCTCCGGATGGTCGCAAAGGTCGGAGTACGCCTCTTGATCCAGGCACGACTGCATGACGGAGCGGATCTCCAGCACCAGGAACAACATGCGCGGCAGGCTTTTGTGGACTTCGACGGGATGGAAATAATGGATGACCGGGTGCTCGACGTGGCTCTCCAGCAACGTCTGCAGGTCCCGGGCGGCGCCGGCGAAAACCGCCTCTAACCCCTGAAACTCGCCGCGCCGGAAGTGATGGATCAAAAAGCCGGCCGCATCGGCGCCACGCTCGGCTTGGTGGTAGAACGAGAGCGCCACCACGCGTTTCCGCTCCAGCGCGTTGGTCACGGTGAGCAGGTAGGTGACGGCCAGCGAAATGGAGACGAAACCCGCCGACGCCTCGCTGAGGGCGACTAACCGCATCGCGGTGGAGCGAGGGGCGATGTCGCCGTACCCGAGCGTGGTCACCGTGATCCCGCTGAAGTAGAGCGCTTCAATCCAAGACGGCGTCCGCGCCTTTTCGTCCACGTTGAAGCTCTCGGGCATCTGCGGCCAGTAGATCAGCGCGTAGCCGATCATGAGGAGGACCGTGAAGCAGGCCACCAGCGCCGGCAACAGCAGCGGGCCCACGGCGTTGAGGATGACGTGGCGTCGCGCGCGCGGGAAGCGGAACGCCACGGTGCGCGCCAAGCGCCAGACGCCCCGGTTGAGGTTTTCGCCAATCGGCCCCCCGCGCGCCCGGGAATGCAGGATGGTGGCGTAGACGTCGTAGGTTACCAACCCGAGCAGGCCGACGCCGACGGCCGTGCAGAGGAGGGTTGGCAGGGCACCCACGATGGAGGCAAAGTCTCAGGTGCTGCCCGTCCAAGCCCGCGGGCGCGTGCATCTCGCGCGCGCCCGCTCTTTGACCCTGCGGCCGTGAAACGCTCGTTAACGCTTCGGCTGGTCGCCCATGTCTTCGCGCCGAACCGGTGCCACGTCTTCCCGGATTTCCGTCAGACCGTCGCGAACCACCTCCACGTCCTCTTTCGAGACCGTGTCGGTGACGACGCGGTTTTCCACCTCTGCCGTCTTAGCCACGCGTACCGCGCCCGTGACGTGAGACGCCTTTTCCACGACGGCTTCCTCGGCGTGCAACGAGATGTCGATGGTTTTCTCCTCAAAGGCGTCAGCCTCGACGCCCGTGCGCACTTCGCTGGCAGGAATGCGTTCGATCGTCACGTCCTCGCGCCGCAGTTCCACCGGCACGCTGACCTGCTCGGTGTGCACCACCTTGCGCACGTGGACTTGGCCGCTTTCCACCTCGCGCTTGCCCACTTTAAGTCGCTCTTCCCGGAGCACGATGCGGATCTCCTCCGCGCCCCGGTCGTAAGCCGCCAGGGCCGCCGGACGGCCGCGCTTCCAATCCACGCTGTGGGCGTCGCGCAGGCCAGCGTAATCTTGGGCCAGCTTGGGCTCCACTTCCTCGGGCGTGAGGTCCACGCCGTGCTTGCCTGCCCCCTCATAGCCGGTGCGGTAGGCGGCGCGGTGGGCCTCGAAGGGACCCTGGTCGCCGAAGGGTTGCTTGGCGTGCTGCTCCTGCCAGTAGGCGTCGTGCCGGTCGGAGTCGACGGTTCCCTGGGCGGCCTTCTCGACGCCCTTGCCCATCAGCCCGCCGGTGACCGCACCGATGGCGCCGCCCACGACCGCGCCGACCGGGCCGCCCGCCAGGCCGGCGGCGGCCCCCGTCGCCGCCCCGG
>CAXUNV010000302.1:0-6094 GCA_964252355.1 uncultured Chthoniobacterales bacterium
CCCCTCTGGCCCTGCAGCCCAAGCCCACCCAAACGGCGGCCGCACCAGAAGCGCGCAAACGCCGCTTCCGTGAAGGCCGCCCAGCCCGAGCGGGGACGTCCGGAGGCCGTCGCGCTCACGGTCGACCGGATCTCTGCGCCCGCGGTTTCCCGGGACAAGCTGCGGTGATGCTTAGCGGCAGGGCGAAGCCACCGCACGCCGGTCCGGACGGCGCGCGGTCCCCGGTTTGGGCGTCGTGCCGCTTCAAGACTTTTGCGCGCGCGTCGGCGGCGCCATGAACTCCGGCCCGACCGGGTCGTGCACCGTTTCCGCCAAGATCCGGTCGACTTCTTGGTAATCCTCTGCCGTCAGTTTCCAGCCCACGGCGTCTTCGGCTGCGTGCAACTGCCCGGGATCGCGCGCACCCCACAGGGCGATCATGGTGTCGCCGCGATCCAAAATCCAGCGGATCGCAAAGGAGAGCACGCTTTTGCCGTGACGCTCCTGGGCCAGTTTGGCCAACTGCTCGACGGCGGCCAAGTACTGCTGACGGCGAGGAGGTTGGAACTTGGGGTCGTTTTTCCGCAGGTCGTCGCCTTTGAACTCTTGGTCGACTTTGATCTTGCCGGAGAGCAGGCCGCGGCAAATCGCACCGTAGGCCAGCACCAAGAGCTTGTGCTCGAGCGCGTAAGGGAGCACGTCGTTCTCGATCTCGCGCTCGAAGATGTTGTAGGGCGGTTGGGTGCTGTGCAGCGGGGCCACCTTGCGCCAAGCGTCCATCTGTTCGGTGCTGTAGTTGCTCACGCCCAACGCCAGGATTTTGCCCTCTTTTTGCAGCTTCAGCAGCGCTTCCGCGGTCTCTTCAACCGGCACGAGTGGATCCGGCCAATGCACTTGGTAAAGGTCGATGTGGTCGGTCTGCAGGCGCCGCAAGGAATCCTCGATCTCTTGGGCGATGCGGGCCGGGGTGCTGTTCCGATGGACCTTTCCGTCCACCCATTCCAACGCCACTTTGGTGGCGATCACCGAACGGTCACGGCGTCCACCTTCGGCCAACGCCTTGCCGACGATCTCCTCCGACTGGCCAAACCCGTAGACCGGCGCCGTGTCGATGACGTTGATCCCTTCATCGACCGCGTATTGGATGGTGCGGATCGCGTCTTTTTCCTCGGTGCCGCCCCACATCCAGCCGCCGATGGCCCAAGTGCCTAGGCCGATGCGCGAGATGGGAGTCGGAATGTTTTCGAACGTTATCGTCTCTGTAACCTTCATGGTATCGGGTTGAACGCCGCAAGCCTGCCGGCCTTAGCCGATAAGCCGGGGCATCGCCGGCGTCAACGGACGGGTGAGAGGGCGCCCGCCTGAAAATCCGTCATCGTGGAAAACTGCCGTTGGTGCGCATAAAAGAACGGGGCGCGCACCACGATGGAGAGTTCGAAGCTGGCCGGCGCCAAGGCGCCACCCACAAGATCTTGGCTCTCGTAGTGGAACTCGAGCCGGTCGACGCTGGCGATGAGCATCACGGGCACGGGTTGGGTGGTCCGACCTTCGCTTCGGATGATCGAATTCGTTCGCTGGTCGATCCAGAACGTACCCGAAATCGCGTTCATCACCTTCTCCTCGCGGGATCCCGCCGGCGCCCCGGGTCTTGGACGGTAACGTAAGACCCAACAATCCCGGTCGTTGACCCGGGCGACGCCGTCGAGTTGGTAAGAGAAACGCGGCGCCAGCTTCTGCAGGTCCAACCTCGCTTGCACCTGTTGGCCTTCGCGCAACTCCTTGGCGACCTTTTCCTGATCTTGCGTCGTTCCTCCTTCGGGTTTGAACTCCGTCTGCCAATCGATGGTGGGTGAAGCTTTGGCGCTCGCGCGCACGGTGCGGCTGGCGGTGCGGTGCCCAGCGGCGTCGAAGGTCTCCGTGGTGAGCGTCAAGCGGTAGGTCCAACCCGCGCGTCGTTTGCGGTCCGCTTCATCCTGGAGCGCGACCTTGCGCACGAGTTCGTCGGCCGAGGGCGCTGGTCCAGCCTGCGCCCAGCCGGTTGCCGGAGAACCGTGGGCGGCCCACGACGCCAACCCGACCATGGCCCAGCGATGCGCCGAGCGGCGCACCCGTTCGCAAATCGTCTCGTCCGTGTTCACCGCCGACATTACGCAAGCAGACGGCCGTTGGATCGCCGGGCGGCGTGCGTTGGGCGTCCGGCCGCCCCCCAGCCGCTTCGCACCGGCCTCACCGGCCGACCCTCGGGCGTTGCAAATCCCCCCTCGCGGTGCATGGTACGCCCTCTTGCCGCATGCAGAAACTGCCTGGGTTCCGCGATTTCTACCCGAATGAATGCGCGTTTCGGAATTACCTGTTCGAGACGTGGCGCCGGGTGGCGCGCGCCCACGGTTTCGGGGAGTGCGACGGCCCGACGCTGGAGCCGACGGACCTCTACCGAAAGAAGAGCGGGGACGAACTCAAAGCCCAGCTTTTCCGCTTCATGGATCCCGGCGACCGCGACGTCTGCCTCCGGCCGGAGATGACGCCGACCGTGGCCCGCTTGGTGGCCGCGCGGGAGCGGGATTTTCGCAAGCCGATCAAATGGTTCAGCATCGCGCCGTTCTTCCGCTACGAAAAGGCGCAACGGGGGCGCCTCCGGGAGTTTTACCAATGGAATTGTGATCTGATTGGCGACGCTTCGCCGGCGGCGGACGCAGAGCTGATCGCGCTGGCGGTGGCTTCCTTCGAGGCGTTCGGGTTTGGCCCAAGCGACCTTTACGTGCGGATCAACGATCGAAACCTGTGGGCGCGATACCTGCAAAGCCGAGGTTTAGCGCCTGAGGAGTTCTCGGCGTTTCTGGCGATCGTCGACAAGCTTGACCGCGACGACCCGGCGGTCACGGCCAAACGTTTGGCGGGGTACGGTTTTTCAACTGAAGAACTCCAAGGATTCCTACAGACGCCGCCCGAACGGCTCCCCGGTTTTGAGCCGCTCTGGGAGGAGCTGCGCATGCGGGACCTGCTGCCCTACGTGCAGCTCGACCTCACGGTCGTGCGCGGCTTGGACTACTACACCGGACTGGTGTTCGAGGTTTTCGACCGCGGCCGACAAAACCGCGCGTTGGCCGGCGGCGGCCGCTACGACGGCCTCATCAGCGCCATCAGCGACGGGGCGGTGGACCTGCCCGCGGCGGGCTTTGCCATCGGCGACGTCGTGCTGGGCAACTTCATCGAAGAGACCCCCGAGCCGCGCGCCTGGGCCGAAGCAGCGCGCCAAGCCACGCAGTTGCAAGCGTTTGTGGTCGTCGCCGACGAGGCTCGCCGGGCCGACGCGCTGGCGTTGGTGGGACGTTTGCGGAAGGCCGGTTACGCCACCGACTACGCGCTGCACCCGACCAAGGTAGGAAAACAATTCGGAGCCGCCGAGGCCGCCGGGGCCGCCCACGCGGTGGTTGTCGGCGCCGAATGGCCGGCCGTGAAAGTGAAACGGATGTCTGACCGGAACGAACGCGTGACGCCGTTGCCGGAACTTTTCGACGCCCTCGGTCCACCGTCTGCCTATGCACCGCACCCACACCTGCAACGAACTTCGCCCTGAACACGTCGGACAGGCCGTCACGCTGACCGGCTGGGTCGCGTCGCGTCGGGACCACGGCGGCGTGCTTTTCGTCGATCTGCGGGACCGGGAGGGGCTGACGCAGGTGGTGTTCCGCCCCGAGCTCGATGTAGCCCTGGCCGAGGCGGCCCACGACCTGCATGACGAAGACGTGATCGAGGTCCGCGGGGAAGTGGCCCACCGTTTGGCGGGCACGACCAACCCGCGTCTAGCTACCGGCGAGATCGAAGTAGTCGCCAAAGGCCTGGCGGTGCTCAACCGCTGCGCACCCCTGCCCTTCCAACTCGATGCACCGGTCAAAGACGAAGATCTGCGGCTCACCTACCGGTACTTGGACCTCCGGCGCCGGCCGATGCTCGAAAGCTTGCGGGCCCGGCACACCCTCAACCAGGTGACCCGCGCGTACCTCGACCGCCACGGGTTCATCGAGGTCGAAACGCCCCTGCTTTCCAAGAGCACCCCGGAAGGTGCCCGCGAGTTTTTGGTGCCGAGCCGGGTGTACCCGGGCGAGTTCTATGCGCTCTCGCAGTCACCGCAGCAATACAAACAGCTCCTCATGGTGAGCGGCGTGGAACGTTACTACCAGATCGCGAAATGTTTCCGGGACGAAGACCCACGCGCGGACCGCATCACGGAGCTGACGCAGATCGACTTGGAAGCCTCGTTCATCGAACGGGAAGACATCCTCTCGTTGGTCGAAGGGTTGCTCGTCGAGATCTTTCGCGCCGTGCGCGGCGTCGAAGTGATCGCCCCGTTCCCCCGGCTCTCTTACCGCGAAGCCATGGATCGGTACGGCAGCGATAAACCCGACCTGCGGTTCCCGCTGGAGATCGTCGACCTAAGCGATGTGTTCCGGCAGTCGCAGTTCAAAGTGTTTCGCGGCGCGTTGGACGGCGGCGGCGTGGTGAAGGCGCTCAACGCCAAAGGGTTTGCCGGGATCACCACCGGTCAGATCGAGGAGTTGACCACCCTGGCCAAAAACAGCGGCGCGAAAGGTTTGGCGTTCATCAAGGTCGAAGGCGGCGAATGGAAGTCGCCGATCGTGAAGTTCCTGAGTGACGTGGAAAAAGGGGCGCTGCGGGACCGGCTCGACGTCGAGGAAGGCGACTTGGTTCTTTTCGGCGCCGATGCCTGGGAGACGGCTTCCACGGTTCTGGGCCGGATCCGCCTGCGCGTCGCCGACTTGCTCGGGCTCGGGCGTGACCCGGCAGACTTGCGTTTCCTTTGGGTGCTCGACTTTCCGCTGATGGCCTTCGATCCGGTGGAAAACAAGTGGAACGCCATGCACCACCCGTTTACCCGGCCGAAAGCCGAGGACGTGCCCCTGTTGGAACGCGGCGACTACGGGAAAGTGCGCGCGGAAGCGTACGACGTCGTGCTCAACGGCGTGGAGATCGGCGGCGGCAGCATCCGGATCCATGAGGGCGACTTGCAGGCGAAACAGTTTGCCGCGCTGGGCATTTCGCCCGAGCAACAGGAAAAACTCTTCCGGCACTTGCTTGAGGCCTTCCGGTACGGCGCCCCGCCCCACGGGGGCATCGCCCTGGGCGTCGACCGGTTGCTGATGCTTCTGACGAACACGGCAAACATCCGCGACGTGATCGCGTTTCCGAAGAACAGCCGCGGCTATGACCTGCTGATGCAGGCGCCTAGTGCCGCGAGCGAGCGGCAACTGCGCGAACTGCATCTGCAGGTCCGCAGGCGGGAGGGATGATCACCCTGGCAACGGGCGAGGTTAAATTAGCTGAACGCGCGGCGGGCTACCCCGAAACCCGGTAGGGCCAAGACCCGGCCGCCCCAGGCGGGCAGGGATCCAAGGCGGACGCTTGGCGGCCGTGCCGAGCGTTGGCCGCCCGGCTCGGCAAGTTGGGTCTTTGCCCTACCGGACAACCTACGAGAAAGGCCCTCCCGCCTAGGGGTTGCTTGGCGTCGCGGTCGCCCCGGCCGCACCCGCGTTATCCGCCTCGGGAGTGGTCGCCGCGCCCGCTTGACCGGCGCCGGCGTCCTTCTTGATGCCCAGCAGTTCCACGTCGAAAACCAAGGTCGACCCCGGTTGAATGGTGTCGCCCGCACCCTCGTCGCCGTACGCGAGCTCTGAGGGGATGTAGAGCTGCCATTTGGAACCGACCGGCATCAACTTCAAAGCTTCGGTCCAGCCCTTGATGACGCCGTTGACCGGGAAGCTGACCGGCCCGCCATTCTTCTCGGAGCTGTCGAATTCCTGACCGCTGATCAAGGTCCCTCGGTAGTTGGTCTCGACGACGTCGGTCTCCTTTGGTTTTGGGCCCGTGCCATCCTTAACCACCTTGTACTCGAGGCCGCTCGGCAGGGTTTTCACCCCGTTCTTCTTCCCGTTATCGTCCAAAAACTTCCGGCCATCGGCCTTGTTCTTCTCGGCCACGTCCTTCATCTCGGCCTGTTTTTTGTTCATCGCCTCCTGCTGCTTGTCCATCATCCGCTTCTGGAACGCCTGCAGCGTCTGTTGAATTTCTTGGTCGCTGAGCGCGGTCGTCTTTTTCC
>CAXUNV010000303.1:0-6065 GCA_964252355.1 uncultured Chthoniobacterales bacterium
CGGCACCTCCCTCACCTTCCCTCGAAGACCGGCGGTCGCTTGGCCTTGAACGCCTCGCGCCCTTCGGCCGCGTCCGCGGTGGCGAAGCAGACCGTCTGCAGGTCGCGCTCGTAACGGGTGGCATCCTCGCGGCCCATGGAGAACGCGGCGCGCAGGTTGGCCTTGGCCGTCTCGGCCGCGATCGGCGGTCGCGAGGCAATGACCGCCGCCAACGCTTGCGCCCGCCCCAGAAGGTCGGTTGTGGGCACCACCTCGGAAACCAGCCCCCAGGCGAGCGCCTGTTGCGCCCCGACGGGATCGCCGGTCAACAGCATGAGGGCCGCGTTGGACGCGCCAGCGGCGTGGGCCAAGGCGAAGGCCATGCCGCCCCCACCGATCCAACCGAGCTTGATTTCCGGAGCGCCGAACGAGGCGTTCGCCGACGCCAAACGAATGTCGCAGGCCATGGCCAACTCCAAACCACCGCCCAGACAATGTCCGTTGATCGCGCAGATGACGGGCTTGCGCACCGTCCGGATCACGTCGCAGTACTCCTGCCGGTTGCGGAACTCCCACGGGCTGGCGTAACGATCCAACTCCGCAATGTCTGACCCGGCACAGAACGCCTTCGGCCCGGCGCCGGTCAACACCAGCACGCGGATTTCCGGGTCTGCGTTGCTGCGCGCGGCCACCTCCCTCAGCGCGCCGGCCATCTCGGGGGTGATCGCATTCAGTTTGGCCGGACGGTCGAGCGTGACGGTCGCCACACCGGCGTTTCGTTCAAAACAAACGTTTTCGAATTCAGTTGCCATAAATTCACAGCTCGTGCCCACCCGGGCCACCGGTTGCGTACGCCTCCTCCAACTCCTGCAGGAGCGCGGCCGGGGCGCGTCGTTCGAGCAGACCACGCCGCAACAGCGCCGAACCCCGCTCCTGGAAACGGAGGTAGCCCGGGTAGCGCGGCCGGACCCACGCCCGTTCCACCGTGGCCGCCGTCCGTTTGAAAAATTTTCTGTGACGCCGGTTGACGCCGGCGTCGAGCCAAGCCGCCCAAAAACTCGGTTGGGCGTCAAACTCGGGGAAGAGTTCCCGTTGGGTCCGTTCTTCGAAGAGCGAGGCGGCGTAAGCCACCAGCCCTTCGGTGCGGCGCGTCCGCCCGGAAAAGGCCAGGCCGGTGCCGCCCAAGGTTGAACCCGGCCGTCCCACGCCCGCCACGAGCGGCGCGTTCCCAAAACGCAGCGCCCGGCGCTCCCACGCCGCCGACGTCGCGTAAGTCACGTACCCGAAAACCAGTGGACAATAGGCGATGTCGTCGTCCTGGGACATGCGATCAAGGAACGCGATCGGGTTCAGGCCCACTGCCGCTGGCGGGCTCCGCTGCACCAACGCCGTCATCAACTCCAAGGCCCTCTCGCCCGCGTCGCGCCGGACGAGCGCGCCGTCTGCGAACGGTTCCGCGCCGTGCGCCACGCACACCGAAAAAAAGGACAGGAGCGCGTGCGGTCCGGCCAACGGCAACGCCACGGAATACCGTTCGGCCAACCGGCAAACCTCATCCCACGTCCCGGGCCAGGCTTCGTCTCCCAGGAGGTCGGGCCGGCAGACCGCCACTTGGGCGGCGGCGTCGAGCGGCAACGCCCAGTGCCGTCCCGCGTACCGGTAAGAGCGCAGGACGGGGCCGATGGTGGCGTCCCCCAAGGCGTGCAACCGTTCCTGCCCGTACCAGTTTTCCGCCGGGACCAGACATCCCTGCGCAGCCGCTTCGCCCACGTGCGGGTGGTCGATGACCAGAAGGTCGTACCGCGCGCAGAGCTCTTTCAACGGGTGCGATTCGAAACCTTCCAGCGGCTGCCGATGCCACACGACCTCCACGCCTCCCTGCGAACGCCAGACCCGGGCGTGCTCCTCCAGAGCGCGGTACCCGCGGGGATGGTCCCAGGTCAGGCCGAGGAACGCGCGCATGGTCAGCAGGCTTAGGGCAGGGTCTCGCCCACCGTCCCCGCCGCGAGCGCTTGGTCGATGGCCGTCTCCGCCCAACCAAGCTCAGCCAACACCTCCCGGCTGTGTTCGCCCGCCAAAGGCGCGCCCCGCCGCACCACCGACGGCGTTTTGGAAAATTTGATCGGGAACCCGGGCGTCTTCACGCGTCCTTCGGTCGGGTGGTCGTACTCCACAAAAGTCCCGTTGTGTTGCACCTGCGGGTCCGCCACCAACTCTGCGTACCCGTACACCGGGCCGGCCCAAAGGTCGGCTTTGAGAAAGATTTCCAGCCATTCAGCCGTCGTGCGTTCGCGCAGCCGGGCGCGCACCTTGGAAAAAATCTCGTCGCGGCGCGTCCACGCGTCCGTCTCGTCGTCGAGCGCAAGAAAAGAGTCCTCCCCGATGACCTCACCGAGCTTTTTCAGCGGCGGAAAGGCGACCACGAGGTAGTGGTCCTTCGTTTCGAAGACGCCGTAGGGCGCCCGGATGTAAACGTGGGCGTGCGGTTCCGCCGAGCGCCGTTGCGGTTTGCCGCCGACGGTGAACACGGAAAGCTCCTGCATCTGGATCGTGGCGATCGCGTCGAGCATGTTCACCTCGACGAGTTGGCCTTCGCCCGTGCGTTCCCGGTGAAAGAGCGCGGCGAGCGCGCCTTCGAACGCGTTGTAAGCCGTGACCGCGTCGACCAAGTATTGCCCGGCGGGGACCGGCGGCTCGTCCGCGCGGCCCGCCGAAAGCAACGCGCCGCTCATGCCTTGCAACACCAAGTCTTGCCCCGGGCGTTGCGCGTAGGGTCCCGTCGCCCCGTACCCAGAGATCGAAACGTAGACGAGGCGCGCGTTGATCTTCGCCAAAGACGCGTAGTCGACGCCCAAACGCTCGGCGACCCCCGGGCGGTAGTTCTGCAGGAAGATGTCCGCGCCTTTGACCAACTCGGCGAGGATCGTTTTGCCTTCCGCGGACTTCAGATCGATCGCCAGCGAACGTTTGTTCCGGTTTAAGGAGAGGAAGGAGACGTTGACGCGGTTGCCGCTGGCCCCGCCGGCCGCGGCGCGCCGTTGCCATTCGCCCCCGATCGGTTCGACTTTGATCACGTCCGCGCCGAGGTCGCCCAACCGTTGGGCGGCGAACGGCCCGGCCATGGCGATCGAACAATCCAAGACGCGGATGCCTGAAAGGATGCTCATCAATGATTGGGAAACGTGAAATCTTGTGGTTAGGATACGCCTCAGTGCATCACCCAGCCGCCGTCGACGTTGAGGAGTTGGCCGGTCATGAACGCCGACGCGTCCGCGGCCAAAAAAAGGGTGACGTTGGCCACGTCGGCGGGCGTGCCCCGACGTTTCAACGATTGTTGGTCCAACACCCATTGGTTGTAGCCGGCGGGGTCGGGGTGGATCTTTTCCGCATCGGTCGGAATCGCCCCGACCGAGATGGCGTTGGCCGTGACCCCGTCCGGGCCGAACTCCCGGGCCCAGGCACGCGTCAACCCGACCAAAGCGGCTTTGGACGCCACGTAGGGATAGAGGTTGGCCCAACCGCCGTAGAAAGTGATGCTGGCGATGTTGACGATCCGGCCGCTCCTTTTGGCCTTCATCCCCGGCAGGCAGGCCTTCACGCAGGCGATCGCGCCTTCGACATTCACGGCCTGCACCTCGCGGTACTCTTCCAGTGAGTAATCCTCGAACCGTTTCGCCGGATAAATCGCCGCGTTGTTCACCACCACGTCGATGGAACCCCGGGCGGAGATGACCTCCGCGAGCCTGGCGGCCAGCGTCCGCCCATCGCGCAGGTCGGCGTCGGTGTAAAAGAGGGAAGGGCCGGCGGCCTCCTGCAGGGCACGGCCTTTCTCGGGATGCAGGTCCAACGCCTCCACCGTCGCGCCCGCTTCGGCAAACGCCAGGGCGGCGTGCCACCCCAGCCCGCCCGTGGCGCCGGTCAAGAGCACCCGTTTGCCACGCAAACCCGTCACCGCCGACCCTCCCCTTTGCCATCAGAGGGCGGCGGCTGGCCCAAAGGTTCCCAACGGCCCGACGGTGCCGGGTACGGCTCGGCGGTTTGCCGGGCGATGCCGGCGATGCGGCTTTCGGCGGCGTCCAACGCCGCGCGTCCCGAGAGGATCTCAAACCGGGTCGTATACCGGCGCTCCTCGCCGTGCTCCAACCAGATGAGTTCGTCGCGCCCTTTGGCAAACGGTTTACCCAGCACATGGTTGGTCGCGGGCTCGATGCCCAAGGCGTATTGACCTTCCTGCAAGTTTTGCCACTCGAATTGGCAGGGGAACTCGGCCTTGTTCGTCTCGACGAGCAACCCGAGGCCGGCACCCCCGTTGAAACCGTCGTTGACCAACGCGACCGGCACCTTCCCGGCCTCGTCCGCCAGCAGCCAATGCTCCCAAACCTGCTCGTGAAACCCGTGCTGCGGCCCCGGCAAGTCGCGGTAACCGACGCCCTGGTCTCGGTACGTTTTCTCGTGCGCGGCCCAGATGGTGTGCGCGATCGGGGCCAGGTAGCGACTCCCCTCGGCGAGGGTCGGGTAACCGAGGTTGATGTGGTAGCAAAGCATGTGCGGGGTGCGGTACCAACCGTGGTTCACCACGCGGTCGTGCAACGTGATCTCGCTGGAGCCGACGCGCGCCTCGATCCGGCGCAGCAGGTGCAGGTCTTCCCCGAACACCGCCGCCTGCTGCACCAATCCCTCGCAGAAAAGGGTGCACTCGTCCCCGTCCCAACGCTCGCCGTAGCCGAGGAGCCGGCCGGGGATGGTGCTGATCCGGCCGTGCAAGGAGCTGTGGACAGTCTGCCGGGGCGAGTAGCGGTAATGCGACGCGTCGTCCGCGTCCATAAACAGGATGTGATCCAAGCCGCAGGTGACGAGCAGCCCCGAAAAGGAACGCAACCAAGCCAGGCCGCCCTCGCCCTCATACTCGTGGAGGCCCGGGTGCCGAAAGCCCGTCGGCGAATGCCAGCCAAGGGCGGCACCGCCGAACTCGCAGTCGGCGATGTCGAAGGCGCGGTCGGGCAGCACCGTGAAGCGCAGGCCCGTCCCGGTCCGGAACTCCAGCAGGCGAAGCCCGCGTTCCACGCCGTCGCCGAGTTCCATCAAGCGGACGCCGGCAAACTGCGATAGGCTACCCGTGCGCCGCTCCAGGGCGCGCCGATCCAACGTTTCTCCGTACAGGTGGGGCATGGCAACTTCTGGGTTACACCCCGTTCGCGCGCAGCCGGTCGTCCAAGAACCGCTTGGCGCGGGGCACGTCCGCCTCGTCGAGGTGCTCGATGATGATGGGGAGGTTCGGGTGCGCCTTGGCGAGGCGTTGCAAATAGAGGTCGTAATTGAGTTCGCCGAGGCCGGGTGCAGGCAACTCGATGGCCCCGACCCCGCGAAAGGTGTGGGCTTCCGAGGCATCCAGGTCGGCGTGCTTCTCTGAGCGGTCACCGCCTGACCGTTTCACGTCTTTGGCGTGCGCGATCCGGATGCGCGGGCTGAGCGCGTCGAAGATGCCGTTCAACACGCGGTCCATCGCATCGAGGTTGTGCGCCTCGAAGTAGTTGGTGGGATCCATCAATAGCCCCAGGCCCGGATGTTCGACCTCCGCGAACATCCGGAGCGTCTCTTCGACCGAGCCGATGACGTTGTTCACGTAGGTCTCCAAGAGGAACACCGCGCCGTGGTCAAACGCCACCTGCGCGAGGTCCCGGATGACGTTCCGGCATTCGGCGAACGCCCGTTCGGATTTGTTGTCGGGATGGGCGACCCAGTCTGATTCGGGGTTGAGGGTGCCCGTTTCGGAGATGACGTACGGCGTCCCGAAGTGGCGCGCGTGGCGCAAGATGGTCTTGAGGTAGT
The DNA here is from genome assembly GCA_964252355.1 of uncultured Chthoniobacterales bacterium. Lineage (GTDB taxonomy): Bacteria > Verrucomicrobiota > Verrucomicrobiia > Chthoniobacterales > JAFAMB01 > CAXUNV01. Next base: position 5,809 of record CAXUNV010000303.1, read on the forward strand.
CAAGCTTCGCCTGCCGGGTCGCCGGGTCGGGGTGCATGATGTTGGTGTAACCCGAGACGCAGCAGATCGGCAGGTTCTGGTCGCGGAACGTGTCGGCGATCCGCTTGGCCACCTTCGGCGTGATCGCCTCCGGGGCGGAGAGGTCGAGGTCCTTGAACGCCAGGTCGAGCTGGACCGTGTTGAAGCCGAGCGCGCGGATCTTTTGGGCCTGCTCGGCGAGCGAGTAAGGGAAATAACCGGTGAAGATGCCTACGGGG
>CAXUNV010000304.1:0-6052 GCA_964252355.1 uncultured Chthoniobacterales bacterium
TCATCCGCGGCCGCCACCGGCTCGACGTGCACCGTGGCGTCCGCGCCGTCCAACTCCGCGGCGATGGCGCGTTCCACCCGTTTGCTGATCTCGTGCGCCGATTCCAGCGAACCGCCGCGTGGCGTACCCAAGGTGACCTCCACGTAAGGCCGGCTGCCGACGAAGCGTGCGCGCACCCGGGCGCTTCCCTTCACCACGCCGTCCACCCCCTCGACCTGCCCAACGAGGCGCCCCGCCAAGTCCGGCGGCACGTCGTCCATCAAGGCTCTGACCGCGTCGGAACCGAGGCGCCAGACCGAGACCAGCGCGATGGCCGCCACGAGCAAGCCCGCCAACGCGTCGGCCCGACCGACCAGCCACGCCGGCACGGGCACGACTTTGGCGGCGGCCACGACCCCTAGCCCGAGCAGGACGGCAAGCGCTCCGGCCATGTCGTTGGCAAAGTGCTCGGCGTCCGAGGCCAAAGCGCGGCTGCGGTGCCGGCGCGCCGCACGGCGCAACGAGCGCGTGCGAAAAAAGTCAACGGCGATCGAGGCGAGCAGGACGGCGAAAGACCACGGCGTGACCAACGGCGGCTCGGGTTCGGTGACGATCTTGAGCACGGCGTGGTAGACGATGACCAGGGCGGTGATCGCCAGCAGCGTCATCCCGGCGAGCGCACCCAGGTTTTCCGCCCGTTCATGGCCGTAGGGATGGTTGCTGTCAGGCGGCGCGGCGGAGACCCGGACGACCACGAGCGTGATGAGCGTGGAGACTAAATCAAGCAACGAATGGGCGGCTTCCGCCAGCAACCCGAGGCTGCCGGTGAGGAGTCCGACCACAAACTTCAACAAGGCCAAGCCGCCGCTCGCCAGCACCGAGACTCGGGCGACGGAGGTTTTGACTTCGGGTCGTGGTGTGGAGATGGCCATCGCCTGCATACCTCCCAGGATTTCGGCATCGGAAGGCGCCAGACCCCGTGTAACGTTCGGGGCGGGCGATGTCCAGGCGGACCCCGCGCACGGCGATTGGCCATGAACGGAGCTGAAGTCATTTTGACGCTGCTGACCCTCGTCGCGACGTGCGGGGTCGTCGCCCGACGAGTGGGGTTGCCCCATCCGGTGCTGCTGGTGTTGGGCGGACTGGCGCTCGGGTCCGTGCCGGGGTTCCCCGCCGTGCCGCTCGAGCCCGAAGCGGTGTTCATGGTCCTGCTGCCGCCGCTGCTCTACCCGGCGGCGGTCCTCACGTCCTGGCGGGATTTTCGCGCGAACCTGACCCCCATTTTGCTCCTCGCGATCGGGCTGGTTTTGTTGACCACCGTGGTCGTGGCCGCCGCCGTCCACGCGCTGGCCGGTTTGCCATGGGCGGTCGGTTTCGTGCTCGGCGCCATCGTTTCGCCGCCGGATGCCGTGGCCGCCACCGCCATCACAAGCCGTCTGCGCGTCCCGCTCCGGGTGGTCACCGTGTTGGAAGGCGAAAGCCTCGTCAACGACGCCACCGCGCTCGTCGCTTATCGCTTCGCGATCGCGGCGACCGTCGGCGCCAAGTTCTCGTGGGCCGAAGGCGCCGGCCGTTTTCTCCTCGTCGCGTGCGGCGGTACGGCCATCGGGTTGGCGGTCGGCTGGCTTCTCTCCCAGGCGCAGCGCCGGCTCGACGATCCGCCCGTCCAGATCACCCTGTCGCTGCTCGCGCCCTTCGCCGCCTACCTGCCCGCGGAACGCCTGCACACCTCCGGCGTTCTGGCGGTGGTGGCGTGCGGACTGTTCGTCGGTTGGCGCCTACCACGGTTGCTCACGCCTCGCGCACGGCTCGACGGCTATGTCTTTTGGGGAATGGCGTCGTTCCTGTTGAACGGCTTGGTTTTTACCCTGATCGGCCTGCAACTGCCGCGCATCCTCCAGGCGCTCTCCGGCCAATCGTTGTCACGGTTTCTTTGGCACGGCGTGCTGATCAGTGGCGCCGCCATCGTCGTGCGGGTCCTCTGGGTGTTTGCGTCTACGCACGGGCTGCGCCTGTTAAGTGCGGCCTTGGGCAAAAAGGATCCCTACCCCTCCTGGCAAAACGTGACGATCGTGGCGTGGACCGGGATGCGCGGCGTCGTGTCCCTCGCGGCCGCGCTCGCCGTGCCGCTGACGCTCTCGGACGGGCGCCCATTTCCGGGACGCAACTACATCCTGTTCGTCACCTTTTGCGTGATCCTCGCCACCCTCGTGCTGCAGGGCCTCAGCCTGCCCGCCTTGATCCGTTCCCTTGGGGTGAGGGACGACGGGCTCACCAACCTGGAAGAACGGACGGCGCGGCTGAAAGCCAACCAAGCGGCGTTGGCCTACTTGGCGGACGCTGAAGCAAACTTCCCCTCCAACCTTGTGGAACGCCTCCGCGCGGAATACCAGGACCGCATCCAAGAACTGGCAAGGACCGCGGGCACCGGCGCACTCTACCCTGGGGAAACGACGGCTCCCGCCTACGCGCGCCTGCAGCAAGACGCACTGGACGTGGAGCGCCAGACGATCATCGGCCTGCGTGACGCGTACGCCATCAACGACGAGGTGCTGCGCCGGATCCAGCACGACCTCGACCATGCGGAGGCCAGGCTGCACGTGCGTGAAGGCGGTGCAGGATAGGCGGACCGGCGGCGTCTCGCAGGCGCGGCCTTGACGTCGTTCCGGCCCGGCGGTCCCGCCTGCGCCCAGCACCCCCTCCCGTTTTGCGATCAGCTATTTGCCATCTGCGCTTGCGGCGAGTTCCGACGAGCCGCGTAGTACCAGGCGTGCAACTTTTCCGGCGGCACGCCCGCGCGAAACAGCGCCAAGAGCAGGGCGTTGCGCGCCGTGGTCCGCCAGGGTCCTTCCTCCAGATGTTTGCGCGGGGACGAGCGCATCGGCGGGTCGAGCACGGCGATCGCCCCACGGCGCCGGAGCCGGCGCGAAAAATCGACGTCCTCCATCAACGGCGTCTCGGCAAAGCCGCCCAATGCTTGGAACACCCCGGCACGCACGAAGACCGATTGGTCGCCGTAGAGCGTGCCGAAGGCGCGGCAGTGCCAGCGTTCCACCCTTTCGGCCCAACGCAGGTGTGGGTGACGCTCGTCGAACCGCCGGTAAAACGCGCCGCCAATCACCTCCGGCCGTTCGTCCAGGCATCGCCGCAGAGCCTGCAAGTGGCACGGCAGGAGTTCCGCGTCGGCGTGTTGGAAGAGCAGCACTTCTCCGGCCGCGCGTCGGGCACCCAGGTTCATTTGGGCGCCTCGGCTTGGCCGGGGAGAAAGCAGCGTGCTTACCCCCAACCGGCAAAGCGCCGCCACCGTCGCATCGTCGGGTTCGGCCAGGACGGGAATCCACTGGATCTCCGGCAGGTCGGCCAGCCTCGTGAGCAGGCGCACCAGGGCACACCCATCCCGCCAGCACGGTACGACGATCGAGACTCGCATCTCGCGCACCACCGTCGCACCCGCTTTAGGGTTCCCCTGCCCGGCGAGCGGGACGCGGCACCTGCGGTTCACGCCAGAGCTCCGGACGGCGCAGGCGCCCGTCATAGACCTGCGACCATTTCGCTCCGTTCATCTCGCACATGGGCACCGCACGCCAGGTGTCGCCCTCTTTGACGGCGCCTTTGAACACGCATGCGTCGAGGCGCGCTTTCACCACCGGGTCCGCATCGGCCCGGGCCACCTGCGCGGCGTGCATGAAGTTGTGGGTGCCCACCCCGAGGGTGTGGGCCCGACCTCGAAGCAGATCCAGGAACACGTCCGCGGGTAACGTGCCGCGCGCGAGCACGCGTCCCAAGTGCAGCAGGGCGCGTAAGGTTAGACCGGGGTTGCGCGCCAGGATCCCCGCCAAGCGCCAGGGCGGTGTGCCGGCGTCGTCCGCCACGAGCGAGAGGCCGCCGATCCGCGCCAGCACGCGGCCGAGCAGGCGTTTGGTCTCCGGATCGGTGGGCAGCAAAGGTGCGTACCGGCCCGTTCGACAAGACACCAGGATCGGCGCCCAGGAGTTACACTCTGGATGTCCAAACCGGGTGGCGTCGCGCTCGAGCGCAAACCCGACCCCCTCACAAAGCTTTTCCCAAACGAGCGCGGGCGTGACGGGTCGCGCGGAAAACCGGGTGCGGCCGGTGTCGGCTTCCGGTTGAAAACTCAGCATCCGCCAAATGGCCGTGCGCTCCGGTTTCTGGAGGTACCACCGGATGACCTCCGGCACGTCTGCGACGTTCTTTTCAGTGACGGTACAGCTGAGGGCGTACTCCAGCGGCAGGCCGGTCCGTTGCCGGATGCTTTGCGCCAAGCGGGTGAACGCTTCGCGGACCGGGTGCAGGTCGCTTTCGCCATGGATCCGTCCGATGGGAAAACCGTGGCGCCCGGCTTGCGTCACGTCGATGTGGACGGAGACTTGGCGGAGCCCGCCCTCCACCACGAGCTGCTCAAAAAATGCGGGTTGCTCCAGCAACGTTTGGCCGTGCGTCATCAGCATGGGCACCAAACCCACGGCGACGGCGTGACGGATGATCTCGATCAACTCATCCGGTCGCCCCGCGCGCCAATAGGCGTCCGCCACGTCACCCCCCGTGATCTGCAGGCCGCCGCCCGGCCCCTGGAACCGGCGGTTCGCGTCAATTCCCTCCTTCACTTCCGCCAAGGCGGGGATGGGCACCTCGTTCGCGTTTTCCGGCAGGTAACAATGGGTGCAATGGAACGAGCAGTAGCTCGCGCCCAGGATGAACCCGCAATGGGTGAGGTGACGGCCCGCAAGCTGATGTTCGGTCCGTAGTTCCGGCGGAAGCGCCTCCCAACGTGTCCGCAACGCCTCTGCCTTCTCGCGAGCGACCGGATGGAGGAAAGCGTCGAGGCGGGTGCGCCAACGGTTGCGCGTGGTGAGCACAGGGGCGGCGTTCATCCTCCGGAGGGATGCGATCCCCGCATCAATTGAAGATACGCAGAAAGGGAAAGACGCAGACCTCTCTTTTCTAGAAACCGGGAAAAGTCCGTGAGGTTGTTGGCCTTGAGCAGGCTGCACCAAAGATGACGAAACCGTCACTTTGTGGGCGTTGCCGCCGCTTTCCCGCAGCTCCCAACGTGTCAGGCAAACTCGCCATGAGCCAAATCTCACCCTTTCGCCGCCTGTTGCCGTTGGTCGTCCCACTCCTTTTCGCTGCGTGGCCAGACGCGGCCAGGGGAGCAGACCCCGTCGAACTTCCGCCCGTGGGGGTGGAAGGCCGGCCCTACGGCGAAGAACTCGTCGGGCCCTACAACCAGCCGCGCTGGTCGGCCCGCGGCAGGTTTTCGGCTGACACGGACGTTTACGTACTTCCGCCATTCTCATTTTACGTCGACACCGATTACCACGGCACCTTCCCGCGCCGCGGCAAGGCCGATGATCTCTTCGTGCAGGAGTTTGAGTTGGGGCTGCCTTACCGGTTCCAAGTGGCCTTTGAACTCTACGAAGAGTACCAGGACGGCAACGGGCAGATCCCCTTTGCGCTGGTCGAGGGTCGTTACGCTTTTGCCGATTGGGGCAAGATCCCGCTCAACCCGACGTTGCTGGCCGAGTACAGTTGGGGCATCGGGAAGGAATACCCGGTGCAACCGGGTCAGAACCGCGAGATCGAACGCGCCGGGGAAGCGGGCGACGTGGAAGGCGAGGACGCGGCGGGGACGGTGCGCAGAGAAACGCACCATGTGCCGGACAGTTACGAAGTGCGCCTTTTACTTGGGCAGGAGATCGGCAAATCGATCGAGTTTGCCGGCAACCTCTTTTACGACCAAGACCTTGGGGGGACGCGCGAAAGGGAACTCGGCTTTTCTACGGCGACCTCTTACGCCCTGCGCGGCGAGGCACTAAAAATAGGGTTTGAAACTTCTTATCGGAACGTTTCCGAACACGGCAACCGAAGCCACGCCCAAAACATCTTCGAGATCGGCCCCGCCTTCACTTGGAAACCGAGCCCGCACACACGCCTGGACGTGGCTCCGTTGCTTGGCACCACTTACGACTCGCCCCACCTAGAACTCTTTTGCATTTTCTCCGTGGACTTCGGCACCGGAGCGGCGGCGGAGGTGGAAGGTCCGGCGGTACGC
>CAXUNV010000305.1:0-6044 GCA_964252355.1 uncultured Chthoniobacterales bacterium
GATCTCGTCGGCGTGCTGTGGTTCGGTGATGAGGCCCACGGCTCCGGTCCTGATTCTCGCCTCCGTGTGAATGCGCCGGGCAAACGGCACTTGGTAGCCCCGGGCAACGGGGATCTGCGCTTTGGGCACCGTCCCGCCGGAGGAGACGTCGATGAGGTCAACTCCCAGTGCCTTGAGTCGGCGGGCCAACACGACCGACTGCTCGACGTCCCAACCGCCTTCGACCCAATCGGTGGCGGAGATCCGGACAAAGAGCGGCAGTGGCTCGGGCAGCAAACCCCGCAGCCGCTCGGCCACCTGCAGGAGCAACCGCATCCGGTTCTCCAGGCTTCCGCCGTACTCATCCTCGCGGCGGTTGCTGATCGGCGAAAGGAACTCGTGCAACAGGTAGCCGTGGGCCGCGTGGATCTCGAGCACCTGGAACCCCGCGACGAGCGCGCGCCGGGCCGCGGCTTCGAAGGCTGCAATGACGCCGTCGATGCCCGCGGCATCGAGGGCGACGGGCACGGGATCGCCCTCGTTGAACGGGATCGCGCTGGGTGCGACGACGGTCCAACCACCCTCGGCGGGCGTCTTCAAGCGGGCGCCGCCATTCCACGGGACGTCGCAACTGGCCTTGCGGCCGGCGTGAGCCAACTGGATGCCGGCAACCGCGCCCTGGCGGTGAACGAACCGGACGATGCGAGCCAGCGGCTCGATGTGCTCGTCGCTCCAAAGCCCCAAGTCCCCCGGGGTGATGCGCCCGTCCCGCACCACGGCGGTCGCCTCGACGCAAACCAGCGCGGCTCCGCCGACGGCACGACTGCCAAGGTGGACCAAGTGCCAGTCGTCTGCGAAGCCCTCGTGGGCGCAATACTCGCACATGGGCGACATGGCGATGCGGTTGCGGAAGGTGATCCCGCGGAGCGTCAACGGGCTGAGCAGGTCGATCTCGGGCACGTCCCGGTCGTGCTGGGTGTCCGCCCGGCCGGCCTGGGTGATCGCCCGCGAAGCGTCTTTGGCGGGCGGTTGCATCACGGGTAATGTTGGTTCGGGCATTTTTCTTCTTTCGCACGGCGACTACCAATTTTCTCACTTAAACCTGGGAAGATGCTTTGGTCCTTGGGCGCGGGTCGCCGGGCGCGCCGGACCTCGCGGGCGACCCGGTGGGGCGAAAACCCGGCCCTGACGACCTGGGAGGGCTGGTGCTCCGCACCGCCGACGAATGGTTTGTGCCGGCGGCCTGATCTTGTGGTGAGTTGTACCTTCGCTCCTGCCGGCTCAAACCGCCCCGAGCCGTCGGTGACGAATGGCCGCTTTGTCTGGCGGGCCGGGTTTTCGCCCCACCGGTTCTACCGGTACCGCGTGCCAGATAGCTTACCGGTCGGGGGTTGCACCCGCAGCTTTCGCCTCGGCCAGCGCCTCGTTCAGGGCTTCGTCCGCAGGGACCTGCTTGTCGGGCGCGATGCCCCGGCCTTCCCAGTCCTCGCCCGTCGCAGGATCGTAGCTCCTTCCTTGCGGGATGAATGCGAGAAAGCGTTCACCCAGCGGCATCGTCTCGCCGAAGTGGTTGGCCCCGGCGGTCGTTTCCCCGATCAGCGTGGCGCGATGGTTGCGCTTGAACGCCATGGCCAAATGCTCCGCGGCCGAGGCCGTCCGACGAGAAGTCAGGTAGTAGACGGGGACATGTTGCAGCCGCGTTTCGTGCGCGTCGGGTTCGATGACGTGATCGTAGCTCACCACCGTCGCTGGCGACGGCTGCCGGACCAGCGTCGGATCCTCCTCGGGCGCTAAGACCGCTTCGGTCGAAGCACGGCGGTCCATGCGCACCTGAACCGCCTTCTCGGCGTAAAGCAGCGGCAGGATGGCGTTCATGACGGTCAAGCCGCCGCCACGGTTCGGCCGGGAATCGATGATGACCGCCTTCGCCGCGGCGTGGGCGAGAAGGAAGCTGCGCGCCTGCTCTGCCGATGGAGGTTCGTCTGGAAATAGGTTGAAGCGAAGGTAGGCAACGTCGCCGAACATCTTGGCCTCTTCGAGGCCCGCAGGCCCGCTTGGGCGTGTGCTCGCGGGGGCATCGGCTGGGAATCGGCGCGGTCGCTCAAAGGCGTCTTTCAACCCGATGCGGAGGTGTCGGTCAGGCGAAACGCTTTGCAGATCTTGGGTGACCTTCTCACCAAACTCGGTCGGATCGGTGACCCGATCGTACGCACCGTCGGCGAGGTTGGACCGGAGCATGGAGGCATATCGCCCTCCTAACTCGGGTGAGGGGCAGTTCGCTTCCAGGTCGCTGGCGAGTTCGGAGAGAACCTGCCGTCGTTCCGCGGGGCCGCGCGGCGCCGCGCTGTCCTGATCGGATCCGGCCTGCGTAGGCAGGCTCAGAGCACCGTAGCCCATCACGAGCAGCGCCGCGAAACTAAAGAACAGAAAAGGCCTCAAGAAGGACTCCTTGGGTGGTAACCGTGAGGCCGAGCGGTGCAACGCCTCGGCTGGCGCGACCTGCCGGCCGTTTCAGGCATGGTGCGCGGTGGAACCCGTGTCATGACCCTTTCTCGCGTCCGATCAAGACGCCCGCCGGCGGCAGGTCCCAACCGCCGAGCAGGGTTTCCATCCCCTCCAGCGGCGGGAGCTGAACCGGGTGCGGATTGTAGTTGAAAAAACAGCGCAGGGAGCCAAGTCGGCGGGTCCGCACCCCCTCCGGAAGATCCAAGCCCGGCAGCCTCTGCTCCGTCGCTGCCATCCGGACCAGATCCCCAAGCCACCGGTCGTCTGGCAATCCCGCCAGATAAAAAAACCGGCCGTGCCGAAACAGCGCGCCGCGGCCGTCCTCAAACCGGGCGACCGGCTCCAGGTCGCTCACCACCTGTTCCACCCACGTTTCAGCCGCGTACTCCTCCCCTTCCCAATGCACGGGCAGCGGCGCGAAACGCGGCAACGTGTCAACCCGCAGGACCCGCAACGGAAGGAATTCTTGCATCGGCCCCGGCGGCAGATCGTCAGGGATTCGGAATCCCTCGGTTTTTGAGCCAAGCCGCGGCGCGAACAAAACCATCCCGGAGGAACGCCGCAAGGCGTCGAGAAACTCCGGACGCACGATCGGCAGGGGCGGAACCACGATCAGCGGATAGCCGGTGAGATCTCCGCCCTGGGGCACGATGTCCACGTTCAACCCCCGTCGGCGCAGGGCGCGGTAAAACCGAAAGACTTCATGGGCGTACACGAAGTCATGGCCCTGCGGCTGGATGCCGATCACCCAGGCCGCTTCGTAATCGTAAACGAGCGCCACGTCCCCCTGCCGCCCCGTTTCTGCGGCGAGCACGGCAAGGTCTCGGCTCAGCTGGGCGACTTCTGCGCAAGCGGCATCCGGTTCGCCGTTCGGCAGGTGGAGCCCGGAATGGTATTGCTCCTGTCCAAAAGGGGCTTGCCGCCAACGGAAGTAGCTGACGACTTCGGCGCCGTGGGCAAAGGCCTCCAGCGTCCAGAGACGCACCATGCCGGGAAGGGGCACCGGGTTGTAGGGAGCCCAGTTCACCGGACCCGGTTGTTGTTCCATCACCCACCAGCGTCCCCGACCGCAGGCGCGGTAAAGGTCGTGGTGAAAGGGACCGAAGTCCGGGTCGCCAGAGCGCAGGAACCTCTTACGGTGGGCTTGCGGAAAGAGGGGAAAAGAAGCGAGGAAGCCCAACGGGTAGGCATCCCAACTCGCAAAATCCAGATCACCGGCCACCTCGAAGTGTTCAAAGTCGGTGAACCCGCCCATGAAATTATGGGTGATGGGTCGTCCCGGTGAGAGGGGACGCAACGCATCCACCTGGACGCGTTGGAACTCCCGGACCATGTCGGAGGAAAACCGTCGGAAATCCAAGGCGTGAGCCGGGTTCGGGTCGGTGGGCGTGCGATTCGGTAAATCGATCTCGTCAAAATCCCGGTACTCCATGCTCCAAAACACGTTGCCCCAGGCCCGGTTTAAGGCAGCGACATCGTGATGACGTCTCCGCAGCCAATGGCGAAAACGCGTTTTGGCGGCGGCAGAGTAGGAGAACGCCGTGTCATGGCACCCGTACTCGTTGTCGATCTGCCAAGCGCAAAGGGCCGGGTGAGCGCCCACGGCTTCGGCCAAGCGCGTGACGATTTGCCGGCATTTCGACCGATAACCCTCGTGCGAAAAACAGTAGTGGCGACGCGACCCGAACGCGCGGGGAAGTCCGTCTTCATCCCGCGCGATCATGTCGGGCATGGCGTCTACCAGCCACTTGGGCGGGCTTGCCGTCGGCGTTCCGACCACCACGGCAAGGCCAGCCTCCTGGGCAAGGTCGAGAAAACGCCGAAGCCACGAAAAATCGAACCTTTCAGGTTCCGGTTCAAACCGGCTCCAGGCGAATTCTGCCACCCTGACGTAGCGGATACCCAAGCTCCCCATCCGTTGCAGGTCCGTCGCCCAGCACCCTTCGTCCCATTGTTCCGGGTAATAGCAGACGCCCAACGAGCGGGGCGCAAGGTTTGGGTGGGGCATGGCGGGAGGTCAGTGAACTAGGCGAGGAACGTGGCGGCGCGAGCGGGGCAGTCTCATCCACCGGGACAGGTCGGAACCGGCATGGGTGGGCGGATTCTGACTGAAAGGCTTCACGCTGCCCAGTCACGTTTCGCACCGGACGAGGCGCACGCCGTACGGGGGAATCTCTGCGCGCCCCCGAAGTTTTTGTCCTTCCAAAAGATCAAAGGTTGCCTCCCGGAAAGTCACCGCCTGCGTCTCTGGGGTGAAGTTCAAGAGAAAACAGAACCGCTCGGCACCGTTTGACCGCACCACGGTTTGGAGGTCGGCGGGAATTTCCGCCCAGCCCGCGAGCGGGTCTCCGATTTCCAAGGCGTCCAGCAACGCGGCCACGTTCTCAGGCGAGAAGAAGCACCCGAAATGGATCACCCGGCCCCGGCCTTTTTGATGCAGGGTCACCGCGGGTCGACCCGCATAATAGTCTGACGCATAGGATGCGAGCACGCTGACGTTGTCCCGCGTGCCTTCGAGCACCTCGTGAAAGATCGGCGCGTCCACCACCGCGCCGGAACGGTCGAACCGGAGGTTGGGGTATTCGTTCGGGCCCACGACCGTGAAGTCCGCGACCCGCACCCCGACTAGGTCCTCGTAAAACGCCTTACCCGCCGCGTCGTAGCACCAATGGCAGCGATCCCGGTAACCGCTCCAGCAGCCAAAGACCAGCGTACCCCCTCCTTCCACGTAGCCCTGCAAGGCGGGAAGGTCAGAAGGCGCCAGCACGTGCGCGTGCGGGAAAAAGACGATCCCGTAACCGGCCAAGTCGCCGGCCTCCCGTACGCCTGAGAGGGGTAGCACGTCGGCCGCCAAATGCCGTTCCGACAGAGCTTGGTACACGGCCCGCTCGCCCGCCTCCCGATGGTTTCCGGTCACGCGTTCAAGGCGCGCGTGCGATTCGTTGTCGAAATCGTACAGGATTGCGGCCGGCGAAACGCAACGGGTGCCGGTCAACGTTGCCGACACGCGCCGGATCTCGCCGCCGAGTCGCTTGGCCTCCTCCAGCCGCCACCGGTTGCGCTCGTCGTGGTAAAGCAAGCCGTTCCAATGGGCTTCCGACCCATAGGGCAACGAACGCCAACGGAAAAAGAGCAGGCCGTCGGCCCCATGGGCGATGGAGTTCCAGCACCAGAGGCGCATCTGCCCGGGTTTGGGCGTGGGATGAAGGTAATCGGGGTTGCCGTTCAGCACGCCGCCGATCTGGCCGCTGGGACCCGATTGCTGCTCCAGCACCATGAACTTGGGCGAAACCCCGCGCATCCTGGACAGGAGTCTGGACTCGGACCGGTCGCGGAAACGCGCGGGTAACGCGAGGTCGCAAACCTTGAATTCCGGGTAGGAGTCGTAGGAGACGAAATCGACCGCTTCCCGCACGAACGTCGCCAGATCCACGTTCGTCATGGTCTGAAAGGCGTTGTGGGTCACGAATTGGTGCGGCGCGATCCGTTGGATGATCTGCCGCTGCGCCGCCCCGAACCGAACGGTCACGTCGGAGGTGAACCGGAAAAAATCCAACAAC
>CAXUNV010000306.1:0-6039 GCA_964252355.1 uncultured Chthoniobacterales bacterium
TCCTCGTGGTGATCGCCACGGCCCGGGGCACGCTCTGGAACCGCGATTTTCTCTCCGCGGCGAACTGGACGAACCTGCTGGCCAACTTCGTGGAGGTCGCGCTGATGGCGCTGCCTTTGAGCCTGATCGTGATCACCAGCGAGATCGACCTGTCGGTCGCGTCCATCCTCGGCTTATCCAGTTCCCTGCTTGGGTTCCTTTGGGCAGCCAAAGTCGCCATGCCGCTGGCCATCTTGGTCTGCCTCTTGGTCGGCGCGCTTTGCGGAACACTCAACGGCTTCTTGATCGTGCGGTTTGGCCTGCCTTCGCTCGCCGTCACGATCGGCACGCTGGCACTGTTCCGCGGGTTTGCGTACATCGTTTTGGGAGATCAGGCGATCGCCGACTTCCCGCCCGACTACACGGCGTTCGGCATCGGCACCTTGGGTCCCACGTTCATCCCGGCTCCGTTTGGACTTTTCATCATCCTGGCCGTGATCTTCTGGGTCCTACTTCACCACAGCACGATGGGTCGGAGCCTTTACGCCATCGGGGGCAACCAAACGGCGGCCCGTTTTTCGGGGGTTAACCTTCACCGATTGAAAATGGGGCTGTTCATCGCTTCCGGCGTGGTCAGCGCGCTGGCCGGCATCGTGTACACGTTGCGGTTTTCCAGCGCCCGAGCCGACAACGGGCTCGGGTTCGAACTGAGCGCCATCGCGGCGGTTTTCCTGGGCGGCGTCACCGTCCAAGGCGGGAAGGGAACCATTACCGGAGTGGTCCTCTCGCTTCTGTTGATCGGCATCATCAACAACGTTTTGACCCTGGCAGACGTGGCGAACGAAATCTTGCGGATTGTCACGGGGTCGCTGCTGATCATCAGCGTGCTGCTGCCCAACGTGATCGCCTCCACGCGCGAACGGTGGCGCCTTCGCCAACGCCAAAGGGAAATCGCCAAGTTCGGGACCGCCTCCACGGCCAGATAGGTTTCACTTACCTAACCTCACAACCCGCATGCCCCTCCCCACCTTACCATGACCACACGCCCCTCGATCCGAACGCTGGCCTTCGTTGGTTGTCTAACCGTGTTAGGAACCGTCGGTTACGGCCAGGACAAACCGATCAAGAAAGATCTTAAACTCGCGTTTGTCCCTAAGAACATCAACAACCCCTACAACGTCATTGAAACCAAAGGTTCGATGGACGCGTGTAAGGAAATCGGTGCTCAAGGCAAAGTCGTAGGTCCTTCCGACGCTTCCGCCTCCTCACAAGTCTCCTACATCAACACGTTGATCACCCAACGTCAGAACGGGATCGCGCTTGCCGCCAACGATCCGAATGCCCTCATTCCTTACCTCAAACGAGCAAAAGACCAAAAGATCCATGTGGTGACGATGGACTCCGACACCGCTCCCGAGGGTCGGACCCTTTTCATCAACCAAGCTTCGGCCGAAGGCATCGGGCAAGGTCAGGTGCAGATCCTGGCCAAGGAAATCGATCATCGAGGCGAGATCGCGATCCTGTCGGCCACCCCCAACGCGACCAACCAGAACACCTGGATCCGGTACATGCAGGAGGAGCTTCAGAAGCCCGAATACAAGGACATGAAGCTTGTAAAAATCGCGTACGGCAACGACGACGACCAGAAGTCCTTCACCGAAACCCAGGGGTTGCTGCAGGCGTATCCCAACCTGCGGGGCATCATCAGCCCGACGACGGTGGGCGTTGCCGCCGCGGCGCGGTACCTTTCTACCAGCCCGTCGAAAGGCAAGGTCGCCCTCGTCGGCTTGGGTACACCCAACCAGATGCGCCAGTTTGTGAAGGACGGGACGGTGAAGGAGTTTGCGCTCTGGAACCCGGCTGACGTCGGCTACCTGGCTGCCTATGCCGTCGCGCAACTGGCTTCGGGTAACATCGAGGGGAAAGAGGGGGAGAGCTTCAGCGCTGGAAAACTCGGCTCCCGCACCATCGGCAGGGATGGCGTGGTGATTTTGGGACCGCTGACGGTGTTCACGGCAGAGAACATCGACCAATTCGACTTTTAGGTACGCGGGCGACGTCGGGGTGGAATGACGCCATGCCCGACCACCACCCGACGCTCGCTGCAGGGCGCGACAAAAAAAGACTCTAAGACGCTCGACCTTCAACGACGGTAAACTCCTGCCATGACCCCTTCCCAAACTCCGCCACCTCTCTTGCGCGTGGGCCTGTTCGGGATCGGGTTGGAGGCGTACTGGCCTCAGTTTGCGGGTCTTGAGAAACGCCTCACCGGTTACGTGGAGCGGGTGGCGGCCAAGCTCGCGCGCCCCGGGATTGAAGTCGTCAACCTTGGGCTGATCGACACGCCGGAGAAAGGGCAAGAGGCGGGCCATCGATTTCGTCAGGCCGACGTGGATCTGCTTTTTCTGCACGTCACCACCTACGCGCTTTCCTCGACCGTGCTGCCGATCGTGCGACGGGTGAAGGTGCCGGTGATCATCCTGAACCTGCAGCCCAAGGCGGCCATCGATTATCCCCGCTTCAATCGGATGGGCGATCGCACGGCCATGACCGGTGAATGGCTTGCTTACTGTGCCGCCTGCCCGGTGCCCGAGATCGCCAACGTGTTTAAACGCAGCGGCATCGCCTTTCAACAGGTGACGGGCGTGCTTGAAGATGATCCCCCATGCTGGGGCGAAATCGACCAGTGGATCGAGGCCGCCCGGGTGGCGCACGCCATGGAGCACAACCGGCTTGGGGTCATGGGCCACTACTACGGCGGCATGCTCGACATCTACTCTGACCTCACGCAGCAGTGCGCGTGGTTCGGCGGCCATGTCGAAATGCTGGAGGTCGATGAGCTTGCGGCCCTCCGGCGTGAGATACCGGAAGATGAGATCTCCGCGCGGGTGACGCGTTTTTCAGAAGAATTCAATGTGCAGGCCGATTGTCCGACAGCGGAACTCGCACGGGCGGCGCGCACCTCCGTCGCGCTGGACCGGCTCGTCGAGGGGCACCGGCTCGGATCGCTGGCCTACTACTACGCCGGGACCGGGAACGCCGAGAGTGAGGACGCCATCAGCTCGATCATCCTGGGCAGTTCCCTGCTGACCGCCCGCGGGATTCCCGTGGCCGGCGAGATGGAGATAAAAAACGTCCAAGCCATGAAGATCCTGGACCTCTTCGGGGTCGGCGGATCTTTCACGGAATACTACGCGGTCGATTTCAACGACGACGTGGTCTTGATGGGGCACGATGGTCCCGGCCACTTGGCCATTGCGGAAGGCAAAACCAAGGTGCGTCCCTTGGGGGTTTACCATGGCAAAGTCGGGCGCGGGCTTTCGGTCGAGATGTCGGTTCGGCACGGGCCCGTGACCCTGCTGTCGGTGGTGCAAACCCGCGACGGCCGATTGCAGCTCCTGGTCGCGGAGGGTGAATCGGTTCCGGGACCCATCCTTGAGATCGGCAACACCAACAGTCGCTACCGTTTTCCCATCGGCGCACGCCGGTTCATCCATGATTGGAATGCGCACGGCCCGGCGCACCACTGCGCGATCGGGGTAGGCCACCTGACCGGGAGCTTGAGAAAATTGGCGGCGCTACTCGGCATGGAACTCTCCCAGGTCTGCTAAGCAGGAGGTTCACCCATGATCCGGAAATGTTTTGTCATGCAGTTGCACGGCGGCGCGGAAGGGGAGTACCGGCGGCGGCACAACCCGATCTGGCAGGAGTTGGCAGACGTGCTTCGCCTGCACGGGGTTCATAATTATTCCATCGCCCTGCACCCCGAAACGGGCCAGCTGTTTGCTTACGCCGAGATCGAGGACGAAACGCGGTGGCAGGCCGTCGCGCAGACGCCCGTTTGCCGCCGCTGGTGGGACCACATGGCGAGCCTCATGGAGGTGAATGCGGACAACTCACCCCGCGCGACGGAGCTCCGGGAGCTGTTCCATTTGGAATGAACAAATTTGGGTAGTCTGATGAAGGCCTTTTCGTTCCTGCACCCGCGCGACCAGATCGTCGAGGTCATAAAGCGCATTTACGATCACGGAATGACCACCACCTCCGGTGGCAACGTTTCGGTGCGCGACGAAAACGGCGACGTGTGGATCACCCCGGCGCGGGTCGACAAAGGGAACCTTCGCCGGGAGGACATCGTGCGCATCCGTCCGACCGGGGAACGCGAAGGCCTCCACCCGCCTTCCTCCGAAAGCCCCTTCCACTTGAGCGTTTATCAAGCCAGGCCGGACCTGCACGCCGTCATCCACGCCCACCCGGGCGCGCTGGTCAGCTTTAGCATCTGCGGCCAAGCCCCGAACACGCGGCTCTTTCCGGAAGCTTGGCATGTGTGCGGCGAAGTGGCTTTTGCATCTTACGCCTTGCCAGGTAGCCGCAGGTTAGGGGAGCGCATCGCCGACCAATTCGGTTCGTCGGCCCGGCCAAGTTGCGTGGTGCTCGAAAATCACGGCGTGGTGGTGGGAGGTGAAACCCTCGCGCAAGCCTTTGAGCGCTTTGAGACGCTGGAATTTACGGCTCAGATCCTCTTGAACGCCCGGCTGCTCGGGCCGGTGCACTACTTGAGCGACGCCCAAATCGAACTCTCCAAAACGCCGCGTGCCCTTGCGCCGGAGGCAGGACCCCAAACGCCCTCCAGCCGCGAGAAAGAACGGCGCAAAGAGGTTTGCGACTTCATCCACCGCGCCTACGCGCACCGCTTGGTGACCAGCACCTGGGGCAGTTTCTCGGCGCGGGTCGATGCCGACGCGTTCGTCGTGACCCCGTCGCACGTGGACCGCGGCGGGTTGGGGGTGGAAGACCTGGTGTTTGTGCGCGACGGCAGGCACGCGCCCGGCCAAAAGCCGAGCCGGGCGGCGGTGCTCCACCGGGCCATCTACCGCGCGCATCCCGAGATCGTGGCGATCGTCAGTGCCCTGCCCCTGAACGGCACGGCGTTTGGCGTCACCGACGCGGGGCTCGACACCCGCACGATCCCGGAGAGTTATCTTTTTCTGAAAGACGTGCGCAAGATCGCCTTCGGCCTCCAGTTTGGGGACGGCGCCGAGGTGGCCGCGCTGGTCCGTCCCCAAAACCCGGTGGCGCTTCTAGAGCACAACGGCGTGTTGGTGGCGGGCCGTACGGTGCTGGACGCCTTCGACCGCCTGGAAGTTTTGGAGGCTACGGCCGCCGCCCTCATTCGCAGCCAGGCGCTAGGGCCCATCAAGGCCATGGGCGAGAAGGTCATCGGAGAGTTGTTGGAAGCGTTTCCTGGCGTGTAACCAAACTCGTTTGCCATGAGCCCGACCCACCACATCGCCTGCGACCTTGGCGCCGAGAGCGGCCGGGTCATGCTCGGAACTTTGGAAGGAAGCCGGCTGACGTTGGAGGAACTGCACCGGTTCCCCAGCGCGGCTGTGCGCGTGTTGGGCAGCCTGCGTTGGGACGTGTTGCGCATCTTTGAGGAACTCAAAACCGGTCTGCGCAAGGCGGCCCAAAGGGGTGTGCCGGTGGCAAGCCTGAGCGTCGACTCCTGGGGCGTCGACTACGTGCTCATCAACGCGGTGCACCCGATGCTCTCGCCGCCGTTCCACTACCGCGACGCCCGCACCGAAGGCACCTACGGGAGGGTGCTCGAAACCGTTGGCCCGGAACTCATCTTCGCCGAGACAGGGATTCAGTTCATGGCCATCAACACCCTCTACCACTTGGCCTCCGACGTGGAAAGCAGCCGCGCCCTGCTGGAGGTCGCCGACGGCTTCCTCACCATCGGCGACTACTTCAACTACCTTTTCTGCGGCGTGCCGCGCGTGGACGAGAGCAACGCCAGCACGACCCAACTTTACAATCCCCGCACGCGCGCCTGGTCGGATACCTTGATGGAGCGGTGCGGGTTTCCCAAAAAAATCTTCCCTCAGATCGTCGCACCCGGCACGGTGCTCGGCCCGTTGCTGCCGGAGGTGGCGGCGGAAACCGGCTCGCGCGACGTGCAGGTGGTGGCCACCTGTTCGCACGACACCGGCGCGGCCGTGGCCGCCGTGCCGGCGCACGGCGGCGACGATTGGGCCTACCTCTCCTCGGGCACGT